>CAJLLB010000086.1 GCA_905207425.1 uncultured Collinsella sp. | reverse complement strand
AAGAGCACCGGGTGCTTGCAGCGCCAGCAGTGCGGATAGCTGTGCGTGATCTTCTTCTCGAGGACCAGGGTGCCGCGCTCGCGCAGGAACTCGATGATGTGCGGGTTGGCCTCGTCGGTATCCATGCCGCTGAAGGGGCCGCCGGTGCCAAACTCCTCGCCGGTGTAGAACTTGCCGTCGTCATCGACCGGCATGCAAATGTCGGTGATGCCCTCCTTGAGGCAGGCGAAGTAGTCGTCGACGCCGTGACCGGGCGAGTTGTGGACGATACCGGTACCGTCATCGACACCGACGTAATCGGCCAACAGTGCCACGCCCTCAACACCGTCAAAGATCGGCTGCTTATAGTGAATGTGATGGAAGGTCTCGGCGGGAACCACATAGGGCTTGCCGTCGACCACAACCGGGGTGTACTCCCAGCCAAACTCCTCGCAGCACTTGGGAGCCAGGTCCTCGAGCATGACCTCGGCGCGGTCGTCGTGCTCAACGGCGACGTAGGCGGCACCGGGCTTGAGAGAAACTGCCTGGTCGGAGGGGATGGTCCACGGCGTGGTCGTCCAGATGATAAAGTCAACCGGGCCGTCGAAGTTCTCGAGGCCGACGGGCTTGGAGGTCATCTCAAAGCGCACGAAGATGGACGGGCTCGTCTCGTCGGAGTACTCAATCTCGGCCTCAGCAAGTGCGGTATGGCAGTGCTTGCACCAGTGGACGGGCTTGTGACCGCGATAGATCATGCCCTTGTCGAACATGGCCTTGAAAACCTCGATGTCGGCGGCGTCATGCTGGTGATAGAGCGTCAGATAGGGGTTGTCCCAATCGCCGAGCACGCCCAGGCGACGGAAGCCGGCCTTCTGCAGCTCGATGTTCTCGACAGCGAACTTATTGCAAAGCTCACGGATCTTAGCCGTGGAGGTCTGGTTGAACTTCTCGGTGCCGAGCTTCTCCTCGACCTTATGCTCGATCGGCTGGCCATGGCAGTCCCAACCGGGAACATAGGGAACCTCATAGCCCTGCATCATCCAGTAGCGGTTGATCATGTCCTTGGAGATCTTGTTCATGGCGTGGCCGATGTGGATCGGGCCGTTGGCGTACGGAGGGCCGTCGTGCAGCACGAACTTCTTGTGACCCTCGTTCTTCTTTAGAACTTGCTCGTAGACCTTGTTGTCCTGCCAGTCCTTGAGTCGCTTTGGCTCGGACTTGGAAAGACCGGCACGCATGGGAAATCCGGTTTTGGGCAGATTCATCGTCAGCTTGTACTCGTTTGCCACGGTACCCCTTTCTTGTCATGGGCGCGCACGCCCTCTGGGCACCAAAAAAGCGCCCGTCCCTACAAGCTGGGACGAAGCGCCACAAAACGGACAGTCTGTCCGTAAAAGCTCTTCGCTTAACCACCCAGCTTAGATGCCCTCGCTCGCGTCGCCGCGCGCTCGCATCCGTTACTCGGCTGGTCTGTATCGACGACCATCTCGGCGATGTCTACTAAGACGAACCTGCGCGGCACGTCCGTTGGGACCGCAGCTCCGGGGTGATTTTCATCGGTCGCATGCACGGGTTCTCAGCGCTCCCCGCTCTCTGTAGCATGCGGACGGCCGACTACTCGTCCCCATCAACGCTTATGCGGAGTATGCTAGCACGTTCCGCGCCGGCGAAAAACCCTCAACACTGGTTTTATACGTTCGAAATTTCTCGCTATTACAGCCCTTCTCTAGGAGCAAAATACCTGAAAGCACTTTATCGAACGAAAGAAGGTTGCTATGCGCACGATTGGAATGAGCGACTACACCGTTGGCGAGGATTGCTTTGACGAGCTGCCCGGCGCGCTGGCCGAGTACGGCGCGAAGAAGGTCGCGATCATCGGTGGCAAGCGAGCCCTGGCTGCGGCGCTGCCGGGCATCGAGGCGGCGCTTGAAGGTACCGACGTCGAGATTCTAGAGACGCGCGTCTATGGCACCAACAGTACGCGTGCCAATATCGCCAAGGTCGTGAACTCCCCTGCCTGCCAGGAAGCCGACGTGCTCATCGCATGCGGCGGCGGCAAGGCGCTCGACACCGTCAAGACAGCTGCCATCGAGCTCAAGAAGATCGTCTTCACCGTCCCGACGATCTGTTCTAACTGCTCCGCCGCGACCGCCATTGCCGTTGTCTACAACGACGACGGCTCGCTCGAGGGCTATTCGTACCCCAACCGCCCCGCGCACATCTTCATCAACCCCAAGATCATCGCCGAGGCGCCAGCAGAGTACTTCTGGGCCGGCGTGGGCGATGCCCTGTCTAAGCAGCCCGAGGTCGAGTACGCCACGAGCGCCGGTAATTTGGAGCACACCGCCGGTCTTGGCCTGGCACTCGCCCACACCTGCTCCGAGCCGCTGTTTACCTATGGCGTCCAGGGTCTTGAGGACGTGCGCCAGGACCTGTCGACCGAGGCCGTCAAGCAGATCGCGCTCGACATCGTGGTCAACACGGGCTACGTCTCCAACCTGACCAACCAGAACGATTACTACTACAACTCGAGCGTGGCGCACGCATTCTACAACGCCACCTGCAGCATTCCGCGTGAGGGCACCTACCTGCACGGCGAGGTCGTGAGCCTGGGCGTGCTCGTGCTGTTTGCCTATACGGGAGACACCGAGAACCTTGAGCGCTACGCCGCCTTTAACAAGCAGATGGGGCTGCCCGTGACGCTTGAGCAGGTCGGCCTTACCGAGGCCGACATCCCGGCGCTGTGTGAGTATGCCCACGCCACCAACGAGTGGAAGCAGGGTAACCCGGAGCCCTTCACCGACGAAAAGTTCGCCGCCGCCATCAAGGCCGCCGACGCCTACGGCCACACCCTCCTCGCCTAACCTACCAAAAAGTGACAGGTTTATTTTGGCAGGTTTTATATGGGTAAATACCATTGAACAATTGGTGAGATAGTCTAGCTTGCCAGCAAAAGGGGCGACCATCTACTCGATGGCCGCCCCTTTTATTTACTACTTCAACATGCTGGGGTCGAACTCGCTTGCCGGGATCACACGGTAGCCGTGGCGAAGGAGCAGGTCGACGAAAACACCGTTGCCCGCGGTGAGCGTACCGCTAAAGGTGCCGTCGTAGATGTGACCCGCACCGCACGAGGGGCTGCGGTCCTGAAGGATGCACGCGACTATCTCTTCCGGTCCGCCTGCCTGCTCGCACATATCGAGCGCACGTTGGGCACCCAGGCGAAATTCGCGATCAACCGAGATGCCCTCGCAGGTACGAACCTCGCCGTTCACAATCTCGGACGGCTTGCGCGGCGTGAGCAGGCCGCCAAAGACCTCGGGGCACACGAGGAGGACCTCGGTCCCCGTGCGCTCGCAAGCCTCGACCAACGCGCGGTGGTAGTTATCGAGCCCGTTATACTTGCAGCTCTCGCCCATCAAGCAGGCGCTCACCACGATCTTCATTTCCATCCCTCTCAAGCAAAACGCCCCATTTGAGAAAGCTGCTCAAATGGGGCGTCGGCGTTTACTGGCTCGGCCGCGGCGTTACTGCTGCTTGGGCATCAGCGGGTTCTCGCGCGTGAGGAGATTCATGAACTCCTCGCCCGTGATCGTCTCCTTCTTGTACAGATAACGAGCCAGCTCGTGGAGCTTGAACTTGTTTTCCTTGAGGATCTGCAGGGCGCGGTCGTGCGCATCCTCAATCAACTTGGCGACAATTGCGTCCACACGCTCGGCCGTACCGGGGGCGCAGGTGAGCGACGTATCCTGGTTGAGGTACGCATTCTGGACGGTACCGAGCGCCATCATGCCAAACTCGTCGGACATACCAAAGCGCGTCACCATGTTGCGGGCGAGCTTGGTGGCCTGCTCGATATCGTTGGCGGCACCGGTCGTCATCTCGCCAAAGATGAGCTCCTCGGCCGCGCGACCACCGCAGTAGACGGCGAGCTTGTCCAGGACCTCCTGGCGCGTGGTCAGGAAGCGCTCGTCCTCCTCGACCTGCATGGTGTAGCCCAGGGCACCGCTCGTGCGCGGAACGATGGTGATCTTCGTGACCGGCGCAGAGCCCTTCTGGCGAGCGGCAACAATGGCATGGCCGATCTCATGGTAGGAAACGACCTGCTTCTCGTGGTCGGAAAGCACCGTGGACTTACGCTGTTGGCCGGCAATGACGACCTCCACCGACTCCTCGAAGTCGTCCTGGGTTGCACGCTTGCGACCTTCGCGAACGGCGCGCAGGGCGCCCTCGTTGATGATATTGGCCAAATCGGCGCCCGAGGCACCAGGCGTGGCGCGGGCAATCGCGGTCAGATCGATCGGCGGCTGGGTCTTCACGCTCTTGGCGTGCAGCTCAAGGATATTCTTGCGACCGGTCAAATCGGGCAGCTCGACGGGAATGCGGCGGTCAAAGCGACCGGGACGCAACAGAGCCGGGTCAAGGCTGTCGGGGCGGTTGGTGGCAGCAAGGACGACGATGCCCTTGTGGTTATCGAAGCCGTCCATCTCGGTCAGCAACTGATTGAGCGTCTGCTCGCGCTCGTCGTTGCCGCTAAAGCCGCCGCCATCACGCTTTTTGCCGATGGTATCGATCTCGTCGATAAACACAATGCACGGGGCCTTTTCCTTGGCCTGCTTAAACAGGTCACGAACCTTTGCAGCGCCGCGACCAACAAACATCTCAACGAACTCAGAGCCCGAAATGCTAAAGAACGGAACACCGGCCTCGCCGGCAACAGCCTTGGCAAGCAGAGTCTTACCGGTACCCGGAGGGCCAACAAGGAGAGCACCGCGCGGCAGCTTGGCGCCGATCTCCTCGTAGCGCTGCGGCTTCTCCAGAAAGTCGACGACCTCCTTGAGAGACTCCTTGGCCTCTTCCTGGCCGGCGACGTCCTTAAAGGTCACGCCCACGTCCTTGGAGGCGATCACGCGCGCGCCGGACTTACCCAGTCCGCCGCCGCCAAAACCGCCGCCGCCAAAGTTCATCGACGGGCCGTCGTCACCCATGGCCTTCTTCATGCGGCGGTTGAGCCACCAACCGATGAGGAAGAAAATCGCCATGGGAAGAATGAGCGTAAGCAGGTAGTAGGTCATCAAACCCGAGTTTTTATCGGGAACGACCGACTCCAGCGAAGCGCCAGACTCAAGCACGCGATCGGTAAAGCCCGCATCATTCGGCACACCGGTCGTCTTATAGGCGATGTTCTCGTCCTCGCCCTTCTTGGTGTAATAAATCGAGTAATCGTCCGTGTTGTACTCGACCTTGTCGACGGCTTTGACAAACGTCGAATAATCGGTCTTCGTAATCTGCTGCGTGTGACCGATGTTAGGGAACAGAACGGTCGAGAGCACGAGGTAGACGACGAAGGCGATGAGCACGTAGAGGATCATATTCCGTCTACGTTTGTTGTCATCCATCTCCATCTGCTTAAACTCCATCTACTGGGGTTGATAATGCTATCTAGAATACCCAACCCAGACGGCGATAAACCGACGCCGGGCACGAAAGGACAGAGATGGCATCACTGGAAGTCGGCAAGGTTCAGATTTACACGGGCGACGGCAAGGGCAAAACCACGGCCGCCTTGGGGCTAGCTTTGCGCGCCACAGGTTATGGGCTCGACGTACTCATGCTGCAGTTTGCCAAGAAGCTGCACTGCGCCGAACACGATGCCGCGCCACGCCTAGGGCTGCGAATTGTACAGGCCGACCGCGACACGCCCGAGGCTTGCGCCGCACAGATCATGGAGCTCGCATGCGAGCAGATATCACAGGTCGACGTTCTGATTTTGGACGAACTCGGCGAGGCCATGCGCCGAGGTTTTGTGGCGCGAGAGGATGTCGAGGAACTGATCACGATGAAACCCGACACCACAGAGCTCATACTGACCGGCCGCGGCCTGCTGCCCCTCGCGAACCTCGCCGACCTTGTCACCGAAATGCGCCCCATCAAACACTACTTCGACGAAGGACTCCTAGCCCGCCAAGGCATCGAATACTAGCCATTGGGGACGTCCCGAATGGCTAGGCGGCCGAGCCAGTTGCCGCTGTGGTGGTAGATGGTGAACATGGTTGCGGTGATGAGCCAGGTTACGGGGTAAACCAGCAGCAGGTGCTCAAGCGACGGATTGAACGGCATAATCGCAAACACCCAGATCACCCTGAGCACGACAGTGCCAAAAATCGTGAGCAGCATGGGCTGCAAGCTCACGCCGGCACCGCGAATGGAGCCCGACGCGTTTTCGATAATCGAGAAGATCGCGTAAAACGGCGCGATGAAATGAAGAATCGTCGTGGTGTACGCCGAAATCGAAGCATCGTCGACAAACAGACGCGACAACGGACCCGAGAACACCAGCAGCACGGCAGACAGGCCACCAATGAGCATAAACGACAGCACGAGCGACGTATGGTAGCCCTTGCGCATGCGCTCGTAGTTGCGCGCGCCAAAGTTCTGCGCCGAGAACGTAGTGATCGATACGCCGAGCGCCTCGGTCACCATCCAGATAATGCCATCCAGGCGCCCAGATAGACCCCAAGCAGTCGTGACATCGGCGCCAAACGAATTAACCGACACCTGGATCAGCACGTTCGAGATCGAATAGGCAGCCGATTGAAAACCGAGTGGCAGACCACACGAGATCATACTCTTGCAAATACCGCGATCGATACCGAGCTTAGACAGCGAAAGACGCCATGCACCCGGAGCGCGCATCATGCGCAACACGATCATCGTTGCATTGGAGCAAATGGTCAGCGCCACTGCGATGCCGCAGCCCAGCGCCTCCATATGCAACACAGCGACAAAGATGATATCCAGCACCACGTTAACAAGGCAGCCAGAGGCAATGATCACGGCGGGCCCGCGCGTGTCGCCCACGGCACGCAGCAGTGCGGTTCCCATATTCAGCAGCAGCGCCGCAACCATCGCGGCAAAATAACAGCGAGCATAGGCCACACCCTCGGCCAATAGTTCATGCGGCGTGTTCATAAGCACCAGCATGGGCTCAACGAACACTATGCCAAGAATCGAGAAAGCGATACCGCCCACCAGCGCGAGCGTCATGGCTGTATGGACCGAACGACTCAGTCGCTCATCATCGTGCTGGCCAAAATACTGACCGGTAATGACCGCGCAGCCGGCGCCGACGCCAACGCAAAAGCCAATGCAGAGCTCGGTGAGCACCATCGTGGCTTGAATGCCACCCAGCGCGAGCTTGCCGCCAAACTGGCCAACGATATACGTACCGATAAGCGTGTAGGCCTGCTGAAAAAACGAACTAAAAAAGATGGGAACGCACAGCGACAGCAGCTGTTGCCAAATGACACCCTGCGTTACATCGATAGCCGTAGATTTCTTAGCCACACGCCCTCCCCGCCAGCATACGTCAAACAACATAACGGCAATTTAAGACCAAAGCCAATACTAGCTTAGCACCGACTGGCGGCGACCGAAACACCCCGAATTAGAGCGCGGTGCGGAAAACTGCCTAGTGATACAAACCCGGCTGGTAGTGATACTCATTGCTCACGTGCGGGCACAGCTGCCAAAAGGCGACGGCGCTCGCCGCGGCCACGTTAAGCGAATCGACCCCGTGCGCCATCGGAATGCGCACCGCGTGGTCACAGCCGGCAATGGTCTTGGCGCCCAAGCCGGCACCCTCGGTACCCATAAAGATTGCCAAGCGGTCAATCTCCTGCAGCACGGGATCGTCCAGCGATACGGAATCGTCCGTCAACGCCATAGCGGCACACGAAAAACCGGCATCGTGCAGTACCGCCAGGCCATCATGCGGCCACACACGAGCCTCGCTGCCAATGCGCGTCCACGGCACCTGAAACACGGTGCCCATGCTCACGCGGGCCGAGCGACGGTACAGCGGGTCGCAGCACGTCGGGCTGACCAAAATACCGTCAACGTTCAATGCGGCAGCCGAGCGGAAAATCGCGCCAACATTGGTGTGATCGACAATACCCTCAAGCACGCACACGCGCACCGGACGATCCCCCGCCGCCTCGACGACGCCGCCCAAGAACTCATCAACCGGAATCTGACGCGGGCGACGGAACGCCGCCAGCGCGCCGCGCGTCACGTTAAAGCCCGTCAACTGCTCCATGAGCTCCATGGAGGCCACGAACACGGGAACCGGACCCGCTCCCTCGCGCACAACCAGGCGCTCAAACAGCGGCATCATCTGGTCGAGCCAGCGTTCGCCCAAAAGAAAGCTCACCGGCTCGTATCCGGCACGCACCGCGCGCTCAATAACCTTGGCACTCTCGGCGATAAAGATGCCCTTTTGCGGCTCTAGCACGCAGCGCAGCTCACGCTCGGTCAGTCGCACGTAGGCATCGAGCCGCTCGTCCTCGAGCGAATCAATTCGCAGAACCTCAACGGCATCAGTCATAGCAGCCTGCCCGCACCCTTCTTTACAGCACCTATACAAATATCGGGGCAACGCCATGCGCCGCCCCGTCATTCATTTCATCCCGATAATACCGAAGGGATAATCGGTTTTACGCCTCGATGCGACGATACGTCACGAACTCATAATCAACGCCCTCGTCACCCTCGCCAGAGGCAATCGTCGCGACCCCGCTACACTGCGCAATCTCCCACGCAGGATCGGCATCCAGATTGGGAAAGTACGTGTCCACGGCATGGGCGCAATGGTTGTGCGTGACCTCGGCCTCGGCGCAATACGGCAAAAACTGCCGATACACCTCACCGCCACCGATCACCCAGGCAACAGGCTCATCGGCTAA
>CAJLLB010000085.1 GCA_905207425.1 uncultured Collinsella sp. | reverse complement strand
GACGGCGTACCACAGCTCGACGGTGCCGGCCTCGGCGTCGGCGCGGTAGTAGCTCAGGGGCACGCGAAGCAGCGAGGACGCATCACCGGGTACGGCGATGTTCACAAACTGACCGGGCTTGAGCGCACTTGCAAGCTTGGGGGCCGAGATGACGAGCGAGAAGACGCCGTCGGCAATCTCCCGGTTCGAGACGACCTCGAAGTCGTGCATGCGTGCAGTGGAAGGTGTGGGCATAAACGCTCCAATCCCCCATGCGGTTGCATGGTCCAAACGAATAGAAAGCGCGGCACCGCAAGGGTGCCGCGCACAAAAGCGATAAGGCTATGCTAGCAGATGCAGCCGTCGGCGAGCGTCTGCTTACCGCCGACAAACACATCGGTGGCACGACCGGTGAGCGTGCGGCCGGCGAAACCGGAGTTCTCGGCGCGCGACTCGTAACCGTCCTCGCCGACCGTCCAGGTGGCGGACGCGTCGAACACGGTCAGGTCGGCAACGGAGCCCGCCTTGACCTGAACCTGGTCGAGGCCCAGGATCTCACGCGGCTTGATAGCCATGAGCTCAACCATGCGGCCCATGCTCATCTTACCCGTGTTGACCAGCTCGGTGAGCACGAGCGACAGCGAGGTCTCGAGACCGATCATGCCAAAGGGCGCAAGCTCGAACTCGCGGGCCTTCTCCCACGGGGTGTGGGGAGCGTGATCGGTGACGATAACGTCGACGGTGCCGTCGATGACGCCCTGACGGATGGCCTCGGCATCCTCCTCGGTACGCAGCGGCGGGTTGACCTTGAGCGAGGTGTTGTAGGTCTCGTCCAGATCGTTCTCGGTCAGGAACATGTGGTGCGGGGTGGCCTCGCAGGTAACCTGAACGCCAGCGGCCTTGCCGGCACGCACGATCTCCAGGCCATGGGCGGTGGAGATGTGCTGGATGTGCAGCTTGGCACCGGTCAGCTTGGCGATCTCGATGTCGCGGGCGATCTGGAGCTCCTCGCCGGCAGCCGGCCAGCCCTCGAGGGCCAGACGGGTCGAGACCTTGCCCTCGTTGATCTGGCCGTGGCCGACCAAGTCCTCGTCCTGGCAGTGGCTCATAAAGACCTTGCCGAACATCTTGCCGTAGTCCATGCAACGACGGAGCATGCCCGCGCCCTGCACGCCGCGACCGTCGTCGGTGAAGGCGACGGCGCCGTGGGCGACCATATCGCCCATCTCGGACATGGCCTCGCCCTTAAGACCGCGGGTCATGGCGCCCGACGGATAGACGCGGCAGTGACCGACCTCGGCAGCACGGGACTTTACGAACTCCACGACGGTACCGTTATCGGTAACGGGATCGGTGTTGGGCATGGAGCACACGCCGGTAAAGCCGCCCTTTGCAGCTGCGCGGGTGCCGCTCTCGATGTCCTCTTTGACCTCGTAGCCGGGCTCGCGAAGGTGAACGTGCATATCCACCAGGCCGGGGACGAGGTACTTGCCGGAAAGGTCGCGGACCTCGGCTCCCTCGACGGCGAGATTCTCGCCGACCTCGGCGATCTTGTCGCCGTCAATCAGGACGTCAACGACACCGTCAAGCTCGACGGACGGGTCGACGACGTGGGCATTCTTAAGAAGCAAGGCCATTATCGGCACCTCCAAGCAGCAGATACAGGATAGCCATACGCACGCAGATACCGGCGTAGACCTGCTCCAGGATGACGGAGCGTTGCGGGTGGTCGGCCATATAGGAGTCGAACTCGACGCCGCGGTTGATGGGGCCCGGGTGGCAGATGATCGCGTCGGGCTTCATGAGCTTCTCGCGGTCCTTGGTCAGGCCGAAGAGCTTGTGGTACTCGCGAATGGTCGGGAACGGAGCACCCTCGAGGCGCTCCTGCTGCACGCGCAGCATGTAGACGACGTCCAGCTCGGGCAGGACGGAATCGAGGTCGCTCGTCACGTGGTCGCAGCCCAGGACCTCGGGCGCCGGCGGCAGCAGCGTGCCGGGGGCGACGGCGTAGGTCTCACAGCCCATGATCTTAAGGGCGGGGATCAGCGAGCCGCAAACGCGGGAGTGGGAGATGTCGCCGACGACGGCGACCTTCAGACCGTGGAAGTCACCCTTGTGCTCCCAGATGGTGTACAGGTCGAGCAGGGCCTGCGTGGGGTGGTTGTGCTTACCGTCACCGGCGCAGATAACACTCGCGGGCGAATTCTGCGTGACGATGTAGGGAGCGCCGGCGTGCTTGTCGCGCACGACGATGCAGTCGATCTTATAGGCGTTGAGGGTCTCGACGGTGTCGACGAGGCTCTCGCCCTTGACCGTGGAGGTCGAGGAGCCGCCAAAGTTGAGGCTGTCGGCCGAAAGACGCTTCTCGGCGAGCTCGAAGGAGCTGCGGGTGCGCGTCGAGGGCTCGTTGAACATGTTGACGATGGTCTTGCCCTTGAGCGTGGGGACCTTCTTGATGGCACGCTCGTTGACCTCGGAGAACGCCTTGGCGGTCTCGAGGATGAGCTTGATGTCCTCTTCGGAGTACTCGGTAATGTCGATCAGGTGCTTATGGTTGAACGCCACGGTACTACTCACCTCCCAGCGGCGCGGAGCCCACGTGGGAACCCGGCGCGACGTCGTTAATCTCGACGGCGGTGTGGCCGTCGACTTCCTTCATATATAGGTGCACGTTCTCCTCATGCGACGAGGGAACGTTCTTGCCGACAAAGTCCGGCGAGATGGGGAGCTCGCGGTGCCCGCGGTCAACGAGGACTGCCAGCTCAATGCGGCTCGGACGGCCCAGGTCCATGACGGCGTCGAGAGCGGCGCGGATGGTACGACCCGTATAGAGGATGTCGTCCACCAGCACGACGCGCTTGCCGTCGACGCTGAAGGGAATGTTGGTAGCGTGGATCGCGGGAGCGAAATTGGTCGCATAGTCATCGCGGTAGAAGCTGATGTCGAGGCTGCCGAGCGGAACGTCGACGCCCTCGATCTCCTTGATCTCCTCGGCGAGCTTCTTTGCCAGAAGGTCGCCGCGCGTGACGATGCCGACCAGAGCGAGGTCTTCACAGCCCTCGTTGCGCTCGAGAATCTCGTGCGCGATGCGGGTCATCGCTCGATTGACGGCGGTCTCGTCCATGATGACCGCCTTGGGGGAAGTCGTGCCCATCGATCTCCTTCCTCACATGTCTTGACTGCTGACACAGTCAAAAAAATAGATGCCCGACCGCTTAAAGCGGACCAGACACCCACAGGAAGGGCTGCTCTTTGGCAGCTATGTAATTCCATGTGGGTATCTCGTACCCCTTTAATGGTCAAGGGATAGTGTAGCCAACCTCGAGCTTAATTGCGAGCATTAATACAGAGCAATCCGTAAACGGAGCCCAATGCTCAATAAACCTATATATATTTGTGGGACGAGCTTGAAAACGCACGCACGAGCTGGCATAATCCCCTCTGCTGCACGCAAATCGGATCTACGTCCAGGGCCGTGGCGTGGGCACTATCGCCAAAAGAGGAATATCTCTGTGTAGATTGCGCACAGGGAGCGACTTCTGTGCTATAGTTCAGGCTTGTTTGTTAACGCGACATGTTCGTTTGTCGCCCAAGGAGGGTCAGTTATGTCCAAAGTTTGCGAAGTTTGCGGTAAGCACCCCGTTGCCGGTCGCTCCATCAGCCACTCTCACCGCGTCACCAACCGTAAGTTCCGCCCCAACATCCAGCGCGTCTACGTTGTCGTCGATGGTCACCGTCGCAAGATGAACGTTTGCTCCACCTGCCTCAAGTCTGGCAAGGTTGCGCGCTCCTAAATAAGGTCTTACCAACAAGTACCTCGGACTCTCCGGGTCAAAGACCTCGCGTTCATATAGAACTTACCAAAGGCGCCCTCCCCTACGGAGGGCGCCTTTTTGCACTCATTGCACTCATTGGGGACAGACTTACATGAGTGCTTTCACGCATTGGGGACAGACATGAAGCACGCATGCGGCGCACTGACTGGCTCCGGCCTCTGCCTCACGCAGCATCCTTCCAGCCTGCAGTTGCCTTGGTCACGCTTGTAGCGCCGATGCCGGTGATACGGGCAATTTGCTTGACCGTGAGATGCGCCCGCCTGAGCCTCAGCAGACACGCATCGCGTTCGGGGCGTGGCAGGGCTTTGAGCAGTGCAGGATCTATGCTCGGCAGAACTTCGCGCGCAACGGAAAGGGCCTCCTCATCGGGGATCCGCCGGCGTGGAAGAACCTCCATTGACCAGATGCGCCCGGCAACTTCCTCGAGATGCTCGCAATAGCAACGGGAGCCTCCGACAATATCGAGCATAGGGGCCGCATCACAGATGTCAAAGGGATCATAGCCCAGCTGATACGCCTTATAGCTTGACCAGCGGTACGCCTCGAGCGAGTCAAGCGCACCTTTCACGGGATTGAGATGAATATAGTCGAGCAGCTGCACCGCCTGCGTGTCCGACTCAACCGCGACCCGCGAATAGCGATTGTCAAACAGATGTCCCGTTCTCCCCGTTTTCCCATTGAAATACTTAGCATATGCCGTCAGCGCGCACTGCATTGCCTTTGAAAGGTTGTCAAATGGGTCATCAATCATCAAATGGAAGTGGTTGTCCATAAGGCACCAAGCCAACACCGCCACGTCATGGCGCGCAAACCTGTCCGAGATATCCGATAAGAAACGATAACGGTCGGAGTCATCTTCAAAAATAATCTGTTTGGAGTTGCCGCGGTCAAAGACGTGGTAATAGCCGGTGAGCGAAACGGCACGGGCGCATCGAGGCATAAATCTCTCCTTTCAAAACTGAACAGGCAACACCTAAAAGGAGAGAAGGAACGCGAAATGCTGAGCCTGTGATCTATTTATATCCAATGAGCGGCAAAAACAGGCCCAGAACGGCAAAATGGCAAATCGATGTCTGTCCCAAATGAGTGAAAGCACTCATGTAAGCCTGTCCCCAATAAGCGGGGAGATGCAGCGGGCAGATAGTTCTAGTTAAAACGCTTCATTTTATTGAAGCGTTTTAGTTTGTCTTTTACGGGAATCTGACCGTTCACCGAATTATTTCTTGCTATCATGCATCTTGTAGGGTAAATCTCCGATCGCAAGGAGACACAAATGGTGAAAAAGTCACCGGAAAACACTACTCCCGCAATTGTGGACAACGTAGAGGCGCTTGAGGCTAAGCTCGCTCAGATGCGAGAGGCCCAGGCGCTTTTTGCTACGTACACGCAGGAGCAGGTCGACAAGATCTTCTATGAGGCCGCCATGGCCGCCAACAAGGCTCGTATCCCGTTGGCGAAGATGGCCATCGAGGAGACCGGCCGCGGCGTTCTTGAGGACAAGGTCATCAAGAACCACTACGCCGCAGAGTACATCTACAACGCTTACAAGAACACCAAGACCTGTGGTGTCCTGGAGCGCGACGAGGCTTACGGCATCACCAAGATCGCCGAGCCCATCGGCATCGTGGGCGCCGTCATCCCGACGACCAACCCCACCTCCACCGCGATCTTCAAGACGCTGATCTGCCTGAAGACCCGCAACGCCATCATCATCTCCCCGCACCCGGCTGCCGCCAAGTGCACCATCGCCGCCGCCAAGCTCGTGCTTGACGCCGCCGTCAAGGCCGGCGCCCCCGAGGGCATCATCGGCTGGGTCGATGTCCCCTCCATCGAGCTGACTAACATGGTCATGCGCGACGTCGACATCATCCTCGCCACCGGTGGCCCGGGCATGGTCAAGGCCGCCTACTCCTCGGGCAAGCCCGCCCTGGGCGTTGGCGCCGGTAACACCCCGGTCGTCATCGACGACACCGCCGACGTTCTGCTCGCAGTCAACTCCATCATCCACTCCAAGACCTTCGACAACGGCATGATCTGCGCTTCCGAGCAGTCCGTGACCGTCATCGACACCATCTACGACCAGGTCAAGGCCGAGTTCCAGAAGCGCGGCTGCTACTTCGTCAAGCAGGGTGCCGAGATGGAGGCCCTGCGTGCCGCCATGTTCAAGAACGGCGCCCTCGATCACCGCATCCCCGGCATGGCTGCCGCCAAGATCGCCGAGCTCGCCGGCATCGAGGTTCCCGCCAAGACTAAGATCCTGATCGCCGAGGTCACCTCCACCGACCCCGCCAAGGAGGAGTTCTCCCACGAGAAGCTCTCCCCGGTCCTGGCCATGTACCACGCCAAGGACTTCCAGGAGGCCGTCGACAAGGCCGAGCACCTGGTGCTCGCCGGTGGCCCGGGCCACACCGCCTCTCTGTACGTGCACCCCGCCCAGGCCGAGAAGATCAGCCTGTTCGAGCACGTCATGAAGGCCTGCCGCATCGTCATCAACACCCCGTCCTCGCACGGTGGCATCGGTGACCTGTACAACTTTGGCATGAAGCCGTCTCTGACCCTGGGCTGCGGCTCCTGGGGCGGCAACTCCGTCTCCGAGAACGTTGGGGTGAAGCACTTGATCAACGTTAAGACTGTGGCCGAGCGCCGTGAGAACATGCTGTGGTTCCGCGCTCCCGAGAAGGTCTACTTCAAGAAGGGTTCCACGCCCGTCGCCCTCGACGAGCTGGGCAACGTCATGGGCAAGAAGCGCGCCTTCATCGTTACCGACCAGTTCCTCTTCAAGAATGGCAACACCCGCGCCATCGAGGCCAAGCTCGACGAGATGGGCATCGCCCACGACTGCTTCTACGACGTCGAGCCCGATCCGTCGCTGCAGTGCGCACGTCGCGGCGCCAAGCAGATGGCTCTCTTTGAGCCGGACGTCATCATCGCCGTCGGCGGTGGCTCCGCTATGGACGCCGGCAAGATCATGTGGATGATGTACGAGCACCCCGAGTGCAAGTTTGAGGACATGGCCATGGACTTCATGGACATCCGCAAGCGTATCTTCACCTTCCCCGAGATGGGCAAGAAGGCCTACTTCGTCGCCGTCCCGACCTCCTCGGGTACCGGCTCCGAGTGCACGCCGTTCGCCATCATCACCGACAAGGAGACCGGCATCAAGTGGCCGCTCGCCGACTACGCGCTGCTCCCCAACATGGCTATCGTCGACGCCGACAACTGCATGACCGCCCCGCGCGGCCTCTCCATGGACTACCGCTCCGGCATCGACGTCATGACCCACGCCATCGAGTCCTACGTCTCCATCATGGCTTCCGACTACACCAAGGGCCTCTCCGAGCGCGCTGCCAAGCTCGTCTTTGAGAACCTGCCCTCCAGCTTCACGAACGGCGCCAAGGACCCGCACGCCCGCGAGGAGATGCACAACGCCTCCTGCATGGCCGGTATGGCCTTCGCCAACGCCTTCCTGGGCCTCAACCACTCCATGGCTCACAAGCTCGGCGCTTTCCATCACCTGCCCCACGGCATCGCTAACGCCGTCATCCTGACCCGCGTCATGCGCTACAACGCCGCCGAGGCTCCCGTCAAGATGGGTACCTTCTCCCAGTATCCTTACCCCAACGCGCTGCACAACTACGCCGAGATGGCCAAGTACTGCGGCATCGAGGGCAAGGACGACAAGGAGGTCTTCGAGAACTTCATCACGAAGCTCGAGGAGCTCAAGGACTTCATCGGTGTCAAGAAGACCATCGCCGACTACGGTGTTGACGAGCAGTACTTCCTCGACACCCTCGACGAGATGACCGAGCAGGCATTCAACGACCAGTGCACCGGCGCTAACCCGCGCTACCCGCTCATGAGCGAGATCAAGGAGCTCTACCTGGACGCCTACTACGGCCGCGAGCCCCAGGACTACGCCGTCTGCTAGTTTTTAGCGCGGTTTTTTGCGGCGGGGGTGCACGGGTGTTTCACACACCCCCGCCGTCGCTTCTATCGCATCGTTGAAAGGATGCAACCATGCTGCTACCCGATTCCAAGACCGAGCTCGTCCGCCGTGGCAACAAGGTCGTTTACGACCTGGGCGACAAGATCGTCAAGGTCTTTAACGAGACCAAGCCTGTCTCCGACGTGTTCAACGAGGCTTTGAATCTTGCCCGCATCAATGAGTGCGGCATCCGCAGCCCCAAGGCTCTCGAGGTTTCCCAGCTCGAGAACGCCAACGGCTGGGCGCTCGTGACCGAGAAGGTTCCGGGCACCACCCTTGCCGAGAAGATGACTGCCGAGCCCCAGCGCTTTGGTGAGTACCTCGAGATGTTCGTCGACCTCCAGATCGAGATCCACGGCTACACCTCCCCGCTGCTCAACCGTCAGCGCGACAAGTTCGCCCGCATGATCGACAGCCTTGATCAGCTCAATGCCACCACGCGCTACAACCTTCAGGAGCGTCTGGACGGCATGACCAAGGAGTTCAAGGTCTGCCACGGCGACTTCAACCCCTCCAACGTCATCGTCGGCGACGACGGCCAGCTCTATGTGTGCGACTGGGCACACGCCACCCAGGGCTCCCCTGCTGCCGACGTTGCCACCACCTACCTGCTCTTTGCCCTCAACAGCAAGGACCAGGCCGAGGCCTACCTGGAGCTCTACTGCGACCGTGCCGACATGCCCATGCAGGTCGTGCGTCAGTGGACGAGCATCGTCGCCGCTTCCGAGCTCGCTCGTAAGCGCAACGTGAACGATGAGTTCCTGAAGAACTGGATCGACGTCGTCGATTATCAGTAATATCTGAGCGATTTATTTCGCATCGGAGGCACAATGGAAAACCCCGCAGCTCTGAACTGCACCCCAAAACTTGGACGACTTAAATAAGAACTACGCCGCAAGGGACTGTCTCCGGAACTCCTCCGGGGTCAGT
>CAJLLB010000084.1 GCA_905207425.1 uncultured Collinsella sp. | reverse complement strand
GTGCTCTCCCCCGCCGCGCAGGTCAGCGGCGCCGCGCCGCAGGTTCCGACAGGTCTGCTCACGCACCAGGTCGCACGGTTCTAGCAAGACCAAAGCGCCCAACACAAAAATCGGCAGTTCAACAAACAGGGGGCGGAGATGCAGCAGGTACATGCATCTCCGCCCCTTTTGCGTCGAGTGGTTATGCCGGCGACTCGTGCCGCCACGTTCGCGTTATCCGCGCTGCGGACCTGCAGTAGCCACAAGCGGTTCAAGCCCCAGCTCGCGCGCGTAATCCTCCTGCGTAAAAATCTCAATCAGCTCAAACGTACCGGCCTCGTCGTCAAACACGAAATGCAGCACCGAGCAGTTGCCCGGCACGCGTTCGCGCTCGTCGGCCGCCGCACCCCTCACGTGGTCCATGAACTCCTTGATGGCCGAGCCATGGCTTACCGCGAGCACGCACGTATGGTCCGGACGCTGCATAAGCTCGGTCAGCGTCGCCACCATGCGCTCGCGCACCTGCATCTGGCCCTCGCCGCCAAACTGGCGATAGAAGTCGCGCCACGGGCGCTCGGGCATGAGCATCACGCGCTCGGCCTCATAGTCACCAAAGAACCACTCACGCAGGCCGTCCAGGCGCTCGTACGCCAAGCCCGGCCACAAGTTGGCGATAGTCTGCTCGGTGCGATGAAGCGTGGAGGTGTAGGCATGATCGGGCTCAATGCCGCGCGCACGTAAAAACATGCCGGCGCGCGCCGCCTGGTCGCAGCCCAACTGCGTAAGCGGCGAGTCACTCCACCCCTGAATGATACGCTTGAGGTTGAATATCGTCTGTCCATGACGGACCAGATACAGATCTTTATTCATAGGGGTCCTTTCGTTCGTTACCAATCAAGGAGCGAAAACGCCCCGTCGCAATAGCCAAAATGAAGCACGGCGCCGTTGTCGGGTAGCTCCCCCTCGCCAGTCACATACTCAAGAAACTCCTGGCAGGCTGAGCCGTGGGAAACCGCCAGCACGCAGTCGTGCTGCGGCCTGGCCATGATGCGGGACAGCGCCGCGACCATGCGCGACTGAAGCTCACTTTCCGACTCGCCACCAAAGGCAACCGGATAATCACCCCAGGGCTGCGGCGGCATCTCGCGATTTGATGTGCCCTCCAGCGAGCCAAAATGCCACTCACGCAGGTCATCGACCAGCTCTATGGAACGGCCCTCGCCAACGATAAGCTCGGCCGTATGCCGCGCCCGGCCCAACGGCGAGGAATACACATGATCAAAGGCCACGCCACGCGCCGCAAACGCCGTACGCGCCGTCAGCGCCTGCTCGCGCCCGCGCGCCGTAAGCGACGAATCGTGCCAGCCCTGCAAAATGCTCTGCACATTGAGCTCAGTCTGCCCATGCCGAACCAAATACAGATCTGCCACACACCCTCCCCTCGTACCACCACAAAGGGGACAGGCACCTTTGTGGTGGTTTACCGCCGGATCACACCGCGGTGACACTCAACTACACCAGCACGTCGGCGAGCGAACGCTTGGGTACGTGGTGCACCTGCGCCTCGTCGCGCCAATAATTGATGGAGCCGTCGGGGTTGGAATCGATCGCATCGATCACCTGTGTCTCGGCCGGAACGCCAAACGCCATGATCAGCTTGAGCTCATATTTGTCGTTATCGAGCCCCATGGCATCGATCGCGCGGGGCGTAAAGGCCTTGAACATGCAGGCTGCCACCTCGGGCGAGGCGCTGCGGGCGGCGAGCATCATCGTCTGCGCGGCAATGCCCGTGTCGACCTCGGTAATGGGAGCGGCGGGCTTGCCCGGAACGGCGCGCTCGGCCAGAATCGCGATGTAGCCGGTCGGGCGCTCACCCTCATCGGGGCCCGGCCAATCCTTGAGCGCACCGGCCCATGCAAGCTCGTCAAATACACGCGCGCAGTCCTCTGCACCGCTTACCACATGAAAACGCAGACGCTGAGCATTGGCGCCACAGGGAGCCAGGTGCGCCAGTTCCGCCAGCTCGAGCAAAAACTCGCGCGGCACGCGCATGGACTCGTCAAAGCGGCGGCACGTGCGAGCGCGGCGAACCAACGCATCGAACGCATCCAGGCCGAGCTTTTCGCAACCTTGCTTTGCCATCGATTCGACACTCGACGGTGCCTCGGGAACTGCTTCGTTCATAGGGACCCCCAATACAAGCCAATTGTCCTTAGGAGAATCTAACCTAAAACCTAGGCAATTACATACAGCGGCGTAATGTTCTACAATTGTTGATTAATCCTCACTGGAGCGGGAACAAAAGTAACAATTCGGGAATGTGGGGCGGCAATTCGTCCTTCCCGCCCCATGCATCGGCGCCCTTGGGCGATACTTGTTGCAGCACTTTTGGCGTACGCCGCACGGAGAGCAATGAACGCGACGTGCACCGCACGGAAAGGAGACATTATGGGCATCTTTAAGAATGATGACCAAAAATCGAGCCAGTTTGGATTTGACGAGAAAAGCATGGCAGGCAAGGCCGTCAAGGCCGTGCGCTGGATTTACGCCATCACGGGCGTCTTGGCGCTCGTCGCCGGCATCGCACTGCTGTTTGCGCCTGCCAAGTCCCTCGTCTTCCTAACGACCGTCTTGGGCTTCTACTTTGTGATCACGGCCGCGATCAGGCTGTTTACCGCTGTTTTCGAGCCACTGCTGCCCACCGGCTGGCGCGTGACGAGCATCATCTCCAACCTACTCATTATCTTGGGCGGCGTCATAATCCTGCGCAACCAGGCCTTCTCGACCGCGACGCTCACCACGATGGTGGTTATCGTGGCCGGCTTTGGCTGGATCGTCGAAGGTGTCATGTCCATTCTGGAGTCCGAGCTTTCGTCCAACCGTGCCCTCGCCATCCTGAGCGGCGCACTCTCCATCATCGCCGGCATGTTCGTGTTTATCTATCCGCTGTGGTCGGCCAAGATGCTCGTCATCTTTAGCGGCGCCGCACTGCTGGTGTTTGGCGTAACGCTGATTGTTCGCGCTATTCAATTTGGCAAACTGGTGCACTAGATGCCGCGAACGCTCTTTATTGATGCAGACGCCTGCCCGGTCACGCGCGAGTCGATTGACTGCGCGCGGCGGGCGGGCGTTGCCGTCGTTATCGCCGGCAACAGCACGCAGAACCTGGAACGCCACATTCGCCGCAACGATCCGCGCGACGTCGAGCATGCGCGACGCGGATTTTGGGTCACGACGCTCGATGTGAGCGTGGGCGCCGACAGCGCCGACTTTGCCATTGTCGAACGCCTGCAGGCGGGCGACGTAGTCGTGACGCAGGACATTGGCTTGGCGAGCATGGTGCTCGGGCGCGATGCCGCCGCCATCGGCGTGCGCGGGCGCGTCTACGATAAGGCGACCATCGACATGCAACTGTTTATTCGCCACGAGGAAAAGAAGGTGCGCCGCGCCGGCGGTCGCACTCGCGGTCCGGCGGCATTTACCAGCGAAGACCGGGCCCGCTTTAAGCGCAACCTCACCGAGCTGCTGCGCTAACCAAGGTAGATTTTCGGGACATGCCTAAAAATCTACCTTTTTGTTTTGGCAGCGGGGAATGCCCTGGTCACAGGGGTAGATCGTAAGACATGTCCCAATAATCTACTTAAAGGCCAACGGCGGATAGGATGAGGCCCCAGCCGGCACCGATGACGTACATCATGATCAGGAACAGGACGTTTTCGCGGGCGCTGCGGTTGGTGCGGAACAGCACCAGGTAGCCCACACCAGCAGAGATGAGCGTGCCGGCGAGCATCGGGGCCAGCTGCAGCGCGCCTTCCAGGTACAGTTGTGTGATGACGACGCTGGCCGAGCAGTTGGGAATCAGGCCGACAAGCGCCGAACCCAGGACGGCGAGCGTCTCGTTGCCACGCAGGAACTGCTCGATCGCGGACTCGCCGAAGGTCTCGAGCACGGCGACCAGAATCAGCGTCACCAGAAAAATGAATACCGATACCTGCACGGTGTGCGAGATGGCGCTGCGAATAATCGACAGGAGGGGCGCGCCCTCGTGAGAGCGGGAGTGACCGTGGCCATCATGGTGTTCATGCTCGTCCTCATGACCGTGATCGTGGCCATGTCCGTGTTCGTGCTCGTCCTCGTCTTCATCGCAACCGCAATGGTCGCGCTCGCACAGCTCATGGATGTGATCGGCGCTCACGCCCGCCTCGGCCACCTCGTCGATGATGTCACCGCCAGTGTGGTCGTCGTGCGCGCAGTTCACGTGGGCCGGGTTGGCCGCGGTTCCCAGCACGGTACGGCGAATCGCCGCATGCGCGCGAGCGTTACGACGCAGGCCGCGAATGGCGGCGTCCACGATAAAGCCCGTGACCAGCGCGATCAGTGCTTTCGAAGCCAAAAGCATCGCCATGGTCTGCACGGGCACCTGCTCGGCGAGCAACAGCGGCAGCATCTCATCGGAGGTCGAAAGGAACACCGCCACCAACGTGCCCAAGGTCACGACGCGACCGGCGTACAGTGTGGCCGCCATTGCCGAAAAGCCGCACTGCGGCACCATGCCCAGCAACGAGCCAACCACGGGACCCGCGGCGCCGGCGCGCTTGATGGCCCCGTTAACGCGGTCACCCGCGACGTGCTCCAAGGTCTCGAGAGCCAGATACGTCACCAACAAGAATGGCACCAGCGAGAGCGTGTCCTTGCCGGCGTCAAGCAGAATATCAATCAGCAAATCCATGACGGATGGAACCTTTCGTGTCTTTCGGCAGCATTGTAAAAGTCCTAGCGGTCAACTAGGGTATTGTAGTTGTCCTAGGCGCGATGCCAATAGTTGCCCATGGTAAACTATCATCTCGCCACATCTCAATGAACCCGAGCCGCGCGGTGCGGCCCGTCCAAGGAGCAGTTATATGAACGTTTCACAAGCACTCGAATACGAGCGCCAGCCGTTTATTCCCATGTTTATCTATGGCGATCACGGCGACATGGAGTCCGAGCGCCAGAAGGGCGAGGAGGCCCTCAAGGTGCTCGAAACCGAGTACTTTACCGCCGAGGGCGACCCCAGCTTCGACTTTGCCACCGTGCGCGACCTGGCCGACCGCAACCGCGACCTGTGCGACCAGATTGGCGAGGCACGCCTGCGCAACGTGACGCCCGCGACGCTTTCGCGCGGCCTGTCCGATGCCGACACCTGCGCCGCCATCGGTAAGATGCAAAAGCGCACCGCCGCGTCGGTCATGCGCGAGATCCGCGGCGACCGCGACGCGCTCGGCGTGGCCTACGCCCGCAAGCCCATCCAGGGCACCGTGCTCGGTATCGACATCGAGACCACCGGCCGTGCACCCGAGCGCGGCTATATCATCAACGTGGGCTGGGAGATCATGGATCTCACCAGCGACGCCGTGCCGCATGACGCCGAGGCACACTACTGTGGCCTGCCCGACATCTACCGCGGCGAGGATGTGCCGTTGTCGAATATCCACCACATCACCTGGGACGACATTGACGGCAAAAAGCCGTTCCGCGAGAACAAGGAATTGCAGAAGCAGCTGCTCAAGCTTATGAAGAAATACCCGTACATGGCGCATAACGCCGCGTTCGAGGACAGCTGGTTCAAAATTCATCTGGACGGTTACGCCGAGGCACGCCGCGCCGGCAAGATTATCGTCATCGACTCGCGCCAGATCTGCCGCAGCCTGGATGCCGACGTGCGCTCGCTCCCCCGCGAGTCCGCGCCCGCCGCGCTCGAGAACTGGGCCCGCCGCCGCGGCACCCTCGCCGCCGACGCCAACGAGCAGCACCTGGGCCTCGACGACACCGACCTCATGCTCCGCACCGTCCAAGCCGAGTTCAACCTCAAGAACCTGTTTGCCAAGTAGAAACGTCTACGACAAACTCCGACGTAGATCACGAGCGGCCTCGCAGCGGGAAACCCCGCAGCGGGGCCGCCCTACGTTCCACAGATAGATCTGCCATCACAAATTCTGAACCCTCATTTTGAACGATTTCGACCAATTCCCAACACGCAATTCGTTGTCGGATGGTGATACATCGATATCAAATGTGCAGCAATTGAGTATTTATATGCTATAGCTAAGCTGCGAAAACTTTTATTTAGGGCATACCAACTCATAATTGCGTCAAGCTTTTGGACAGCATTTGGTTAGACCTCTAAAACGGCTTTTCCACTCAGCGCCGTCAACACGGCATTAGCTGACACGATATATATCATGAGTATCGTATTGTCACATACCACTGCAAAAGCGGTCTACCAGGCCGCGCATTCGGTGTCTGCGAAAGGCATCGAGTCCTGTAACCCTGCCGCGATTTACGGATCATGTCCCACCGGAACGCTCCTTGACGCAGCCGCAGAATGGCTCACCAAACATGATGTTTCCCTCGACGCGAATGATTCCCTCGAGGTGATGGTGTTTGATTGCAGGAATGCGCGCCATGCAATGAACTGTCAATGCCACGTTTCTTCAAAACGATTCTCGAACTCACGCTTTATAGAGCTCAAAGATGGCATCTTCATTGTTGGCGTTGAGCTTTGCGCACTTCAGGCCGCCACCTATCTTCCTTTTCGCGAACTGGTGGAGTACTACTTTGAACTATGCGGCGCTTATTCCCTTGGAACCGACTCTCCCACCTCCTATACCGAGCGTTTCGCGCTCACCTCGACCGAGAGATTGAAACAGTTCTTTAATTCCATTACCAGATGCGACGGTCTGGCTCTTGCCCGAAAGGCGATCCAATGTGTGCGCGACGGATGCCGGTCTCCTATGGAAACAGCCTTTGTCATGATGCTAACGCTGCCCAAAAGCGAAGGAGGGCTTGGTATTAAGGGAATTGAGACCGATTACGAGGTACAGGTCACCGCTGCCGCAAAGAATCTCACGAGACGCAAAAAGTTCTTTATGGATGCGTATCTAAAGAAATCTCGCACAGACATTGAATACAACGGTTTTTATCATGACGCGGAAGAAGACCGCGCCATCGATGAGGAGCGCAAGAATGCACTTGCGTCCATGGGGTACGGAATCATCACCGTCAGTCGTTATTCCTTTATGCATGCCAGCTCTTTCGTTAGGGTCATGGAAGCAATCCAGCGGAAAGAGGGCGTACGCCCCTCGCGTCTGCCAAAAGACTTTCAAATCATGCAAGAGGACCTGAGACAGTTTGTGCTCAGAAGGTTTATAGAAGAGAAAAAGCGAATTCAGAAGCAGCTTCGCCAGGATTCCGAAGAGCGTCAACGAATCGACCTCGAAAAAGCAACGCTCGAAGGCATCACGCTGGATGACCCGACAATTAATGAAGTTCCGGCAATCGATGACATGCAGACTGTCGAATCCGACAGCCCATCATTTGCCCAAACAAGCAGCCTCGCGCCCGAGGGCAGGGTCTTCGGGGCCGGAGACTAGGCCGGCTAACAAGGTGGGTACCCTAGCGACGTGCAAAATTGCGAGTATTCAGCAGAGCCGGGTGTCTATCACCCTCGAGTGGATCCAAATGTGAAGCGAAATCACTCTTGCGTGAGAGCGTTAGGCAACATTTGAGGAAGAACTCATCGGATTAACACCCTAAGATAACTCTTGAACTGCATTATATGGCCTGCAATAAATTAACAGACCCCCTATCGTTGCAGAATACTCCAATTTTTGCACGGCTCAGGGGCACCCACCCCGGCATCGGCTATCAAAACCGCTCAGTCCGGGATCTCGTCCACTATTCCCCATCATTTTGTACAACGAATTACCTGAACGTCATTGACATATGAACATGCACTCATATAATCGAAAGTAAATTATATGAGCGCATGTTCATATGAAAGGATATTGCAATGAGCATCCGCGTTGATGAAACGAAACTCGACATCGAGGCCACCGAACCCGCGATCCCGACCACCTGCTCGCCCGAGGACCTTCCCGACGAGGAGCTTCTCTACGACCTCGCCGACCTGTTCAAGGTCTTCAGCGACACCACGCGCATCAAGATCCTCTATGCCCTCATGGGCCGCGAGCTCTGCGTGGCAGACATCGCCGAAGCGACCGAAACCTCGCAGTCCGCGGTGTCGCACCAGCTGCGCACACTCAAGCAGTCGCACCTGGTTAAATTCCGGCGCGACGGGCGCAATATCCTCTACTCGCTCGCCGACGACCACGTCTACACCATGCTCAGCCAAGGCATGAGCCACATCTGCGAATAGCGACCAACCACGGTACCAGCGCGGCCTGCACCCAAGCCGCAAATACAGAGAAAGGAACCCCCATGAAAAAGCAGTTCAAGCTCGACGAAATCGACTGCGCCAACTGTGCGCGCGAGCTTCAGGACGAGCTGGCCAAGCTCGAGGGCGTCAAATCCGTGTCCGTCAACTTCATGACCCAAAAATTGACGCTCGAAGCCGATGACGCCGAGTTCGACGAGGTACTCAACCGCGTTGTAGAGTTTACGGCCGACGCCGAGCCGGACTGCGAGATCATTCTCTAGCCCGGGTTTACGCCAACCTGCAAGGCCGCGCTTGCCGCGGCCTTTGCTCGCGAAATTATATGAGCGAGTGTTCATTCATTCAAATGGGAGGATACGAGTCATGACCACCGCCGATCCCAAAAAGAAAAAGAAGAAGCGTAAGAAGAAAGAGTCCCTTGAGCATAAGCGCAACCGCATCGTGGTAGCGCTGGGCATTTTTGCCGTGGTGTACGCCCTCGATGAGTTCGGCACCCTCACCGCCGCCCGGCCCTTTGAGGAGGCGGCGGGTGCGGTCCAGGCGGCCA
>CAJLLB010000083.1 GCA_905207425.1 uncultured Collinsella sp. | reverse complement strand
CAGCCCCTCTTTTCTTATTGATCCGTTGGGGACGGAGGAAAACGGATCATTTAGAAACGGCAAGGGCATGGTTTGATCGCGCGATCCGCCCCGGTTCGTCGACTGCCGATTCGGTGCGGTTCGAAAGGGTTATTCGGCGCCATGGTGACCGGTGGTACTCTTGTATCCGTTTGAAATCGAGCGAAGGAGTGCCGCTATGGAGCAATCGAGCCTGTTTGGTGACGGCGTGGACATCGATGCCGAAACGCCCACGACCGCGGATGCCGCCGCACCGACCGATGCCCGTGTCCAGGCGGCAGCGCGCGCGGCCGAGCTGCGCCACGAGCTCGATTACCACGCGTACCGCTACTACATGCTCGACGCACCCGAGATCACGGACGCCGCCTTCGACAAAATGCTCGTTGAGCTGCAGGAAATCGAGGCTGCCTACCCCGATTTGGTGACGCCCGACAGCTATACCCAGCGCGTGGGCGGCTACGTGAGCGAGCAGTTTACGCCGGTCACGCACATGGCACGCATGTATTCCATGGACGACGCCATGGATCTGGATGAACTCGACGCGTGGCTCCAGCGCACTGAGGATGCCCTCGGTGCCGGCAGCGTCACCTATACCTGCGAGCTTAAGATCGACGGTCTGGGCGTGGCCCTTACCTACCAAAACGGCACCTTCGTACGCGCAGCCACACGCGGCGATGGCACCACGGGCGAGGATGTGTCGCTCAACGTCCGTACCATCAAGGATGTGCCCATGCACCTGTCCGAGCCGGCGCTCGCCCACATGGGTGCCGACCGCGAGCGCACCATCGAGGTGCGCGGCGAGGTCTATATGCCCAAGGGCAGCTTTGTGCGCCTGAACGACGAGGCCGATGCCGAGGGTCGCGACCCCTTCGCCAACCCGCGCAACGCTGCCGCCGGCAGCCTGCGCCAAAAGGACCCCAAGGTCACGGCGCGTCGCGATCTGGCCACCTTTATCTACGCCATCGCCGATACCGATCCGCTGCACGTCCACAGCCAGCGCGAGTTCCTCGATTGGCTGCGTAGCGCCGGCTTTAGCGTCAACCCCAACGTGGCTCGTTGCGCCACGCCGGCCGAGGTCCACGAGTTCTGTGCCCAGGCGCTCGAGCACCGCGGCGACTTGGACTACGACATCGACGGCGTGGTCGTAAAGGTCGACAGCTTCCAGCAGCAGCTCGACCTGGGCTTTACCGCCCGCGCGCCGCGCTGGGCCATTGCCTTTAAGTTCCCGCCCGAGGAAAAGCAGACCGTCTTGCGCGAAATTCGCATCCAGGTGGGCCGCACCGGTGTGCTCACGCCGGTCGCCGAGTTCGACCCGGTGACGGTTGCCGGCTCCACCATCGCGCGCGCCACGCTGCACAACATCGACGAGATCCGCCGCAAAAACGTGCGCGAGGGCGACACCATCATCGTGCACAAGGCAGGCGACGTGATTCCCGAGGTCGTAGGTCCGGTGCTCGATAAACGCCCGGCCGATTCGGTCGACTGGCACATGCCCGAGGTCTGCCCCGTGTGCGGTAGCCCCGTGGTCCACGAGGATGGCGAGGTCGCTTATCGCTGCGTCTCCATCGACTGCCCCGCACAGCTCAAGGAGCGCCTGCTTCACTGGGTGAGCCGCGGCTGCATGGACGTTGATGGCCTGGGCGACGAGATCGTCGACAAGATGATCGCCGCTGGGCTGATTCACGACGTCGCGGACTTCTATCAGCTCACCGTCGACGACATCGCCGGACTGGACACGGGGCGCGTGTACGCTAGCTCCAACAGCAAAAAAGGCGTCAAGAAGGGCGACCCCATTCCGGTAGGCCTCAAGACGGCCGAGAAAATCATCGCCGAGCTCAACAAGTCCAAGAGCCAGCCGCTCGGTCGCGTGCTGTTTGCTCTGGGCATCCGCCACGTGGGCAAGAGCGTGGGCGAGGTCATCGCCGAGCGATTCCTGTCGATTGACAAGCTTATCTTAGCGAGTGAAGAGGACATCGCCGAGTGCGAGGGAATCGGTCCCAAGATTGCGGCGAGCGTTAAGCAGTTCCTGGCCGTGCCCGAAAACCTTGTCGTGCTGGAGCGTCTGCGCCAAGCGGGCCTGTCGCTCGAGGTCGATTTGGGCGCCGCGCACGCGCAAGCCGCAGCCGACGCTGGCGTGGCAGGCGAGCTCGCCGACGCACAGCCGCTTGCGGGTCTGACCTTCGTGCTTACCGGCACGCTCGTCAACCGCACCCGCGACGAGGCGGGCGCGGCGCTCAAGGTGCTCGGCGCCAAGGTTTCGGGCAGTGTTTCAAAGAAGACGAGCTATCTGGTCGCCGGCCCCAAAGCGGGCTCCAAGCTCACCAAGGCCGAGCAGCTGGGTGTACCCGTGCTGGACGAGGACGCACTCGAGCAGATCCTGGCGACTGGTCAGGTGCCCCAGGCTTAGCGCATTGATAACCAAATTGAAGAACCGCCCGGAAAGCATGATTGAACTGCCTTCCGGGCGGTTCTTATTTGGACGGGGCGACCGGCACTGTGATCTGCGTCACGTAGGTCGCGGGATCGTCGCTGATGATGTCGTCGATGAGGGCGATCTCGCGTGAGGGGCCAGCGGGGGACAGCCCGTGTTCGCGCATATAGCCGAGCAGCTGCTTATAGCGCGGGCCCGCTTGCCCGTGCGTACCACGGAAGCTTATGGTCAGGCACCGCGCGGCGGGCCGCACCTCGACGTCACCCACGTAGTCATCGGTGTCATCGAGCAGCAAAAAGACCTCGTCGTAGCCATCAAAGTCGCCGGCGGCGAGGCGCTCGGCGCTAATCCCAACGCCCAAGTTGCCCAGAAAGACAAAGGTCTCGTGCTGGCCCTTCTGCAGCTGACGAATCTGCCACTCCAGCGCATAGGCGTCGGTAGGCTTGACGCGTTCGCGCAATACGGCGCAGCGAAGCTCGGGCGCATCGATTGTGCAAATGGTATCGAGCTCGGTGTTCAGGGCATCGTGAAGCAGGGCAAGCCGGTTATCGATCTTGCGTGACACGCGTTCGAGCTCGCGGCGCTTGCGCTCGATGAGCTCCTGCTGTTGGGCCAGCTGCCGCTGCATGAGGTCCACATCGCGCGTGGTCACAAACTCACGGATTTGCGCGAGCGGCAAGTCGAGAACACGCAGGTGGCTAATGGTGTTGAGGGTGGAGAGCTGCCGCGATCCGTAGTAGCGGTACCCACTTGCCGGATCGATGTGCGCCGGGTCCAGCAAGCCCATCTGCTCGTAATGACGTAGCGTCCCCACGCTCAGGTTAAACAGGCGCGCCACCTCGCCAATGCGGAGCAGGCCCTCGGTATGTTCAGTTGGCGAGTCGGTCATGGGACTGCTCCTTTCAACGGGCGGGGGAGGGGCACTGAAGTCGTGCGGCGCAGCCGTCGTATGACACGAACGATCCGCTACGCCACCAGCTTGTCAAAAGCCCCGCGCCGGTTGAGCACGGTAAATGCCACCACACAGATGACCGCCGACAGAATCGATCCGCACGGCGAAGCGATGCCCATGGGAAACAGCGTGTCGGAATAGGCATTCGACAACAGCCACGCGCCCGGCACGCGAATGAGCGCCACGGCCAGCACGTTGTGCGCAAAGCCGATGTAGCTCTTACCGTATGCAGCGAAAAAGCCGCTAAAGCAAATGTGGATGCCGGCAAAAATCGCGTCGAAAATGTAGCTGCGCATATAGCCGGTACCGGCCGTGACCACCGCGGCGTCCTTGGCAAAAAAGCCGATAAACGCCGGTGCCACCAGCCACATCAGTATCGTGATCAGACAGCCGTACACCACCGAGATGGTCATGGCGTCCTTGAGCACCTGACGCGCACGATCGCCCTTGCCCGCGCCGGCGTTTTGCGCCGTGAGCGCGCTGACGGTGGCGCCCATGGAACTCGGCACAATGAACAAAAAGCTGATCATCTTCTCGACCAGGCCCACGGCGGCGGCGTCGACCAGACCGCGGTGGTTGGCGATGACGGTGATAAACATAAACGCCACCTGGATGCAGCCGTCCTGCACGGCCACAGGCACGCCGATCTTAAGAATGCTGCCGAGCACCTCGGGCTGCGGGCGCAGGTCGCTGCGCTTAACGTGGATGTTCGTGCGGCGGCTCTTGAGCCACACGAGCGCGAGGGCAACGCTGGCCGTCTGCGCGGTCACTGTGCCGAGCGCCGCGCCCACGGGACCGAGCCCCATGTGGCCGATAAATAGAAAGTCGAGCGCGATGTTGATGATGCACGCCACGCCAATCACGTACATAGGCGAGCGCGAATCGCCCAGCCCGCGAAAGATGGCCGAAAGAATGTTGTACGCGGCGATAAAGGGAATGCCGATAAAGCAGATGCGCAGGTAGGCGGCAGTGCCTTCGACTGCCTCGGCCGGTGTGCCAATGAGCGCCACGATCTGCGGGCACAGTGCGAGCAGGACGGCGGCCAGCACTACCGAGACACCCATAAAGAGCGTGATGGTGTTGCCGATGGCGGTCTCGGCGCGGTCGAAGCGGCGTGAGCCCACGGCGTGGCCGACGACCACCGTCGTTCCCATGGCCAGGCCCACAAGCGCCACGGTAATCATATAGAGCGTCTGAGCGCCATTTGCCACGGCGGTGATGCCGGCGGCGCCGCTAAACTGCCCCATCATGTACAGGTCGGCCATGCCGTAGAGCATCTGCAAAAAGTACGAGAGCATATAGGGCAGGGCAAAGACCGCGATGGTCTTAAGGACATTGCCGCGTGTGAGGTCGTGTTCCATGGGCGGGGCTTTCTGGCTGGGTCTGTTTACATACCAGTGTAGTGAAAACCCTACAACGATTGTAGAGTCAAGGTTTATGTTGGCAGTGGGGCGAAAAAGTCACGCCCCGAGCACGATGCTTTGGTCCCTCCATGCTCCTCACCTCGCCTCAAACCATCACAACATTCGACGTTTTTTGCCAAAATCGGGAAAAGCATCGAATGTTGTGATGGTTTTTCTACCACTCGACCGGGTGGAATCGCTTTCTTGCGCACGAAGGTGTGCGGACCCGTGGGCAGGGGAATAAGGTTGGTTATCCGACTCCATTGGAGGGCTCATGGACCTGCCGATCGTCCTGTCCCATAAGACTGCCTGGCTGTACCACAACGTGGCGCGCCCGTCCGAGCCGCTCTCGCGAGCAAGCAGCCTATACGATGAGGACTCGCTTGCTAACGAGGCGGAACCGACCGCGAGCCTGCCCAAATTGGGACTCGATGCCAAGGGGCTGAGGGCTTCAACGGCAGTTGGGATCGTTACCGACTATCTGGTTTCGCTTGGTATTCCGCGAGAAGAGCTCGATCATGTCGACACGCTCGTCAACTTTGATTTTGAGCGCTCGACGCCGGCTGGATTTAGGTGCCACGTGTTTGGAGCGCCGGTACCCCCAGGCCATCTTATCGAGGTGGCAGAGGGCCTTCTAGTGGTTGATGAGGTCATGTGCTTTGTCCAAGCGGGTTCGTGGATGAGCGAGCCCGAGCAGCTGGAATATGGCTACGAAATCTGCGCCCGATACCATTTGAATCATCTGTCGACAGGCGATTATATCGAGATGGGACAGAGGTATACCGTTGCCGACTTGATTGTCTATTGCAATGAGAACCGATCTCGTCAGGGGGCTATACGCGCGGCCGCCGTGCTCAAGCGCGTGCACGATGGCGCGCGGTCGCCCATGGAGACGGCCACCGCAATCATGGTTGTAGCAAAACGTTCCCAGGGCGGGCTGGGATACGCCAAGATCGAGCTCAACCATCGGGTCAATGTTCCCAACGAGTTCAAGTATCTCGCAAAGGCCGGGTATTTCGAGATCGACGTATATGCTCCTGCAAGCGGTACAGGGATTGAATACAACGGCTCGGACCATCTTGATAAACAGCGCAGCGCGTCGGATGCGGAGCGTATGACTGTGCTGAGCGCGCTGGGCTTTAGGATGATCGTCCTCACCGGGACTCAGTTTGCCCATCAGCTGCAATTGCACCGGGCGATGAATGCCATCGCGCTCGCTATGGGTCTCAAGTGCGACCGAAGCGAGGTGTTCCAGAAACGGCAGAATGACCTGCGGGAATTCGTGATTCGCAACTGGAATGGTGGCCTCTAGGGGCGTTCTGACCCTTCTGCGGGGCATTGTGAGCAGGCAAACCGTCTCAATAATCGATGCTTTTCTCGATATTGAAGAAAATCATCGATTTTTGGGACGGTTTGGATGTTGAGGATGGGCTTGGGAAGTCCGTTTTGCTCGAAGCGACCTGTCCTGTCGTACGCATGTCGACCCATTCTTCCCGTGGGGTATTATGTTTTCCGAAGAATAAAACGCCGCGTGAGGGGAGGGCTGCGTGGACGGGCGCGTGCAACATGACGGCTTTGGCCGCGATATCAACTACCTGCGCATTGCCGTTACCGACAAGTGCAATTTCCGCTGCATTTACTGCATGCCGGCCGATGGCGTGGCGCCCCGTGCACACGACGAGTTACTCAGTGCCGAGGAAATCGCCCGCTTTGTGCGCTTGGTGGCGGGGGAGGGCATTCGCCGCGTGCGCCTGACGGGTGGCGAGCCGCTGGTCAGCCGCCGTATCATTCCGCTCATTCGTGACATCCGCGCGATTTCGCAGATCGAGGACATCTCGCTCACCACCAATGGCGCCCTGCTGCCCAAGCTGGCGCTGCAGCTCAAAGACGCTGGGCTTAACCGCGTCAACATCTCGCTCGACACGCTCGACCCTACGCTGTTTGGAAAGATCACGCGCCTGGGTCGGCTCGAGCAGACCATGGCCGGCATCGACGCGGCGCTGGCTTGGGGCTTTGAGCCCGTTAAGGTCAACTGCGTTGTAGTGCGCCGGCTCAACCAGGATGTAGCAGCCCTCGCACGACTGACCGTCGACCGCCCCATCCACCTGCGCTTTATCGAATATATGCCCATCGGCGACGAGCACACGAGCTCGCATTGTGCCGTAGACCCTCACGCGCCCACACTCAATCCCGAGCTGTGGGACGCGAGTGACACCGTGCCGAGCGACGAGCTGCGGGCGCGTATCAATGCCGGGGCCGCCGCGACGGGGCTGGGCGAGCTCGAGCCACTCGACATCAACGACGCTCCTGCCGGCGCTGGCCCTGCGCGCTATTGGCACTTTCCGGGCGCGGCGGGAACGGTTGGCTTCATTAGCGCCATGTCCAACCATTTTTGCGCGAACTGCAATCGTCTGCGCCTGACGGCCGATGGCAACGTGCGTCCGTGCCTGTTCAGCGATGCCGAGTATTCGGTGCGTGAGGCGCTGCGCCGTGGTGATGATATGCAGGTACTTTCGATTTGGCGCGATGCCGTGGCCCACAAACCGCAGGAACACGCGATAATTGAGGGCACGCAACGATTTATGTCCCAAATCGGAGGATGATCATATGGCCAAGAGCAGGTACGCCGATGCCACCAAGGCCGCTCGCAGGGCCGCGATGTCTGCCCACAAAGCCTCAGTCGCGGCGAATACCGGCAACGCCGACGCGTCCGCACAGCCGTCTGCCAGCGCTGCCACCGAGCCCGCCCGTGACGCCCGTCGCGACGAGCTGACGCACGTGGACGCCAAGGGCGAGGTACGCATGGTCGACGTGTCCGACAAGGCCGAGACCCATCGCATCGCCATCGCCGAGGGCACCATCCTCATGCATCCCGAGACGCAGGCCATGGTGCTGCAGGACCGCGCCAAAAAGGGCGACGTGCTTGCCTGCGCGCGCGTGGCGGGCATCATGGCCATCAAACGCACGAGCGACATCATCCCCATGTGCCATCCGCTGCTCATTACCAAGAGCAAGTGCGACATTGCGCCCATCGCTCCGGCGGGGACGCCTGTCGAGGACGTGCCCGAGGGCTGGGCGCCGGCGCGCGCGGACGGGCAGGTTGGCTTTCATGTACTGGTTACGGCCGGCGTGACGGGCAAGACGGGTATCGAGATGGAGGCCCTGACCGGCGCGAGCGCCGCGTGCCTAACCATCTACGACATGTGCAAGGCGGTCGATCGCGGCATGGAGATCGTCGACGTGCGCCTGCTGCACAAGGAGGGCGGCCGTTCGGGCGTGTGGGATCGCGCAGAGCGTCAGGCCGCTGCCGTTGAGGCCGTGGCCGCTGACGGTGCCGCGCCCGCGAGCACACCCGTCGCCATCGCGCCCGCAGCTCCGGCACCGGCCGTCCCCGCGATCGCGTTTATCGGCTACCAAAACTCGGGCAAGACCACGCTCGTCGAGAAGGTTATCGCCGAGCTCACCCGCCGCGGTCTGCGCGTGGGTTCGCTCAAGCATCATGGGCACCACGGCTTTGATATCGACGTGCCCGCTAAGGACACCTGGCGCCATCACCAGGCCGGCTCCAAGCACGTGGGCCTTATCTGCGCCACGCGCTGGGCGGAGTACGCCGACACGCGCGAGGAGGACGAGATGCCCGCGCGCGAGCTGCTGTCGCGCTACAACGATGTCGACGTGGTGATCATCGAGGGCTACAAGACCGAGGGCTTCGACAATATCGTGGTCGCGCGCTCGGGTGTCGACCGTCTGCGCGGCAAGAGCTCGCTCGACCTGGTCGACGGTCACACGTTGGCCCTTGCCTGCAACGAAGCCCTGGCGCGTCAGGCCTTCGACGCCGGCTTTGCGACCCGAGCCATCAACATCAACGACGCCCGAGCCATCTGCGACCTTATCCAAGATCATCTTCAGGCTTGACGCTGCGCCGGCCCCAAGCACCCCAT
>CAJLLB010000082.1 GCA_905207425.1 uncultured Collinsella sp. | reverse complement strand
TTTGCTGCTGAAGGCTTTGAACAGGAACTATTCCACCGCAACTTATGAGGGGGCGGGGGATGCGATAGTATTGCATGGTGGTATTCGATTAACCGAGGCTTCATCCGAGGGCTTTATGGAACAACACCAGCATTATCAGAGCCTGCAAGACCAGGCGTACAACGCATTGCGGTCCAAGATCATCTATGCCGAGCTCAAGCCCGGCACGCGCCTTTCGGCGATTGGTCTGGAAAAGGAGACGGGAATCGGGCGCACGCCCATTCGCGAGTCCTTTGTGCGCCTGCGTGAGCAGGAGCTGGTGGAAACGCGTCCCAAAAGCGGCACCTACGTCTCAAAAATCAGCATGGAGCATGCCGAGAACGCTTGCTTTTTGCGCGAGAAACTCGAGAGAAGCGTGCTCATTAAATGTTGCTCGGCCGCCACGCCCGAGCAAAAACATCGGCTCGAGCAGATTCTTGCCGAGTCCGAGTCGCTCGATCATCGTGAAACGCGTCGCTTTTTCGATCTGGACAACCTGTTCCATGAGACATGTTTTGAGATTGCCGGCCGCCACATGTTGTGGGATTGGATGAAGAGCGTCAATACGCATTTTGAGCGATACAACTGGTTGCGTATGGTGTCGCAGGATCTGGACTGGGAGCCGATCCGTGGGCAGCATCGCCGGATTCTCGAGGCCATTAAGAAGGGCGATACCGACACGGCGAGCTATCTGGCAGAGACGCATTTGCATCTAATGCCCGAGGAGCAGGGTCCGGTTATTGCCTTGCATCCCGACTACTTTGAGCTGTCCAAAGATACGGCCATCTAACTCGCCCCCCCCCTCATTAGTTGCAGTGAAATAGGAATTGTTTTGCGGCTCTGATGGCGTAAACAGTCCGTATTTCACCGCAAGTGCGAGACGCTACCGGGGCACAAAAAAGCTGCGGCGCCGCTTGGAGGAAAAGACCGGAAGCAAGGGTCCATTCCTTCAGACGGCGCCGCAGCTGTTTTGGTGGCTCGGTTTTTGTCGATGTGGCTTAGTTGAGCGCGACTGCCAGCCGATTATACAAAGCGGCTCGGGGGCGTGTCGCTTCCGTCACGTTCTATCAGCATACAAGACGTTTTCGGTTCTTGTCCGTGACGGAAACGGCGCGCTTCCGAGCCGCTTTAAAAGAAAGGGGGCGAGGTCTAGGGCACACCCCCTTTCACGATAGAGAGCTAAACCTAGCCGCGGACCTTCTTGACGACGTCCATGGCCTCGCGGGCGATCTGCTCGACCTTGGAGAAGTCGCCGTCGGCAAACAGGGCCGGCTTGACCATCCAGGTGCCACCGCAGGCGATGATGGCGGAGGAGCTCAGGTACTCCTCGACGTTGGCGGTGCTCACGCCGCCGGTGGGCATAAAGCGGTGACCGACAAACGGAGCGGCGAGGGCCTTGATGGTGTTCAGGCCGCCATACTGGGACGCGGGGAAGAACTTGGTGACCTTGAGGCCCAGGTTCTCGGCTGCGGTGACCTCGGAGGGGGTCACGGTGCCGGGAAGGACGGGCAGGTCGATGTCGATGCAGTGCTTCACGACGTCCTCGTTGTAGCCCGGGGAGACGATGAACTTGGCACCGGCTGCGCGGGCCTGCTCAACCTGCTCGACGGTCAGGACAGTGCCGGCGCCAACGCACATCTTGGGTTCGGCCTCGGCCATAGCGGCGATGCACTCGGCGGCGCAGGCGGTGCGGAAGGTGACCTCGGCGGACTTCATGCCGGCTGCCATAAGGGCGTGGGCGAGCGGAGCGGCGTCCTCGACCTTGTCGAGCACGACGACTGGCACGATACCCAGGGACTCAAGCGTGGTGTAGAACTGATCGAACATGATGTTCCTTTCGATGTGTGGCGCGCATGGGCGCGTGATTGCCAAATGTGCTGGTCAGGAGCCGATTTTGGATTGGTTATCGGAGGCGCTGCTTGGGGTCACAAGCAATTCCAAAACCGGCTGCTCGACCAGTCATGTAGGGAATGCCAGACAAAACCGGAATGGGACTGGTGGTTTTGCCCGGCCGGAGGAATCGGGGAGCGGGCCGCAGGGGTATGGGATTGGAAAGCTGCGGCCCGCGGAATGGGGAACGAATTAACGGGCGACGCGGGTGCCACCGTCGGCGGCGTTGGCCACAGCGGCGATCTCGTCGGCGGTCACCAGATTGGAATCGCCCTTGATGGTGAGCTTGAGGATCGAGGCTGCAATCGCGTAGTTGACGGCGTCCTGTGGGTCAAAGTCGTTGATGAGGGCATGGACGAGGCCGGCGTTGAAAGCGTCGCCGGCGGCAACGCCCTCGAGCACGTGCACGTCGTGAGCGGGGGAGAACCAGTGCTCGCCGCTCTCGGCGTCAAAGAGCATGCCCATCCAGATGGAGCGCTCGACGCAGGAGATGTTGCGGACGACCGAGGCGACCTTCTTGCAGCCGTACTCGGCGCAGATCTGGCGGGCCATCTCGACGTAGGTGTCGCGCTCCTCGATGCCGTGGGCAAGGGAACCGGAGACGCAGGCCATACCGAGGCCGGCGGGCGCATCCTCGTCGTTGGCGATGCAGATGTCGACGAGCGGCAGGAGTTCCTTCATGGTGGCCTGCGATTTCTCGGGCGACCACATCTTGCCGCGATAGTTCACGTCGCACACGGTGGTGATGCCCTTGGCGCGGCAGGCGGCGAGTGCCTCCTTGCAGGCGGCGGCCATCTCATCGGAGACGGCGGGGGTCACGCCAGAGAAATAGAAGACATCGATGCCCTTGAGGATCTCGTCCCAGTCGAAGACGTCGCGTTTGGCCATGTTGATGGCAGAGAACTTGCGGTCGTAGACGCAGCCGTTGCCGCGCTGCGAGGCGCCGACCTCAAACACATAGGAGCCAAGACGGTCGCCCTGACGCACGACGCGCGTTGTGTCGACGCCGTAGGCCTTCAGCGAGCGCAGCGCGCACTCGCCTAGGCGGTTGGCCGGAACAACGGAGACGTAAGCGGTCTTGTCGCCCTGGTAGGCCAGGGAAAGCGCGGTGTTGGCCTCGGCGCCGCCGTAGCGGACGTCAAACTCGGTTGCCTGCTCAATGCGCAGATGATCTTTGGGCGAGAGCCTCATCATGATTTCGCCGAAGGTAAGAACCGTTTTACCCATGGTCGCGCAGCTCCTTCTTGCTCGTGCGTACACCTTTGATATGGCGTTGGCGCGGAGGTGCCAAGACGGTAGGGTACATCTTTGCACCTCCGCGCCAACGCTTGCCGAAATCGGTTTACGAAATCGGTTTCGTTTCGAGTTGTAGTATACTCACCTACAGCGTTTTGCAAGCGAGATTTTTAAAAAAATGCCTAAAATGGCTCAGACTGCTGACAATTGGGAAACGGGGTGCGCCATGGCGCAGATGAGAATCAAGGACATTGCCGCCGAGGCGGGCGTGAGCCCGGCCACGGTCTCGCGCTATCTCAACAACCGCCCCGGGCAGATGACCGAGGAAACCCGCGCTCGCATCGCGGCGGTTATCGAGCGCACCGGCTATCGCCCACGTGCTGCCGCGCGCAATCTGCGCAGCTCGCGCACCAACCTCATCGGTGTGATCCTGGCCGACATCGCCAACCCGTTCTCCAGCGCTATGCTCGAGGGCCTTTCCGCCAGTGCCGCCGCGCGCGGCTGCTCGCTCATGACGGCCATTAGCGGCAACGATCCCGCCAAGGAGGCCGAGTCGCTCACCAGACTTATCGATGCCGGCGTGGACGGCCTGGTCGTCAACACCTGCGGAGGCAACGACAAGGCGATCGCCGCGGCCGCGGGGCGCCTGCCCGTTGTGCTGCTCGACCGCGACGTTGCCGACGGCGGTGTCGATCTGGTGACATCTAACAACCGTGAGCTGGTCGCCGGCCTGGTAGACGCCTTGACCGCCGCTGGCAGCGAGCGCCTGTGCCTGCTCACCGAGGCAAGCGACGACAGCCCCGTGCGTCGCAAGCGCGCCGAGGCCTTTACCGACGAGCTTTTGCACCGCGGTCTTGCGGGCGAGGTCGTTACCCTGGCCGATGGCGGTGCCACGGGCGTTGGCCGTTTGGACGAGACCATCCGCGGCTATGCAGGTAAAAAGCTCGGCCTCATTGCCGTCAACGGCCTGGTCTTTCTGCGCCTGACCGAGGCACTGGCACAGCTTGGTCCCTCGCTGCCGGCAGGGCTCAAGATCGCGACGTTTGACGACTACCCCTGGAACCATGTGCTCTTTGGCGGCGTCACCACGGCCGCGCAAGACACCCTCACCATTGCCGAGCGCGTAGTCGAGCGCCTTTCCGAGCGCATCGACGTTGTTACCACCACCGTGGGCGAGGCCGCAAAGCTCGCCCCCAAGCGCATCGAGATTCCCGGCCACATCGAACACCGCGCTTCAACCTCGCGCTAGCATGTATGATAATATATAGACAATGTCATACAGGAGGTATCCATGGCTGCGTCTGTGCTGAGTGTGCGAGTGGACTCGTCAATTAAAGACTCATTTGCCGAGCTGTGCGAAGAGCTTGGCATGACTTCGTCTGTTGCGGTCAATATGTTTATGAGGCAGATGCTGCGCGAGCGTTCGCTGCCGTTTGTTCCTTCACTTGGTAAAAGCTCTGCGAGCGAAAGCGCCGCGACGGGCATTTTGGATACTGCCCAGATTGAGTCCGCCGTCCGCGAGGCAGCCAGCTCGATTCCCGCCATCAAAACCGTGATTCTTTTTGGTTCGTATGCCCGTGGCGAGGCGCATGCCGATAGCGATATTGACTTGCGTCTCGAAGTCGACCGCGAGCAGGGCTTTGGTCTTTTCGCGTTGTCGGCGTTTGGTGAGGCGGTGCGCAAAGAAACCGGGAGGCAGGTTGACCTCGTTTCGAGTGACTATCTTGATGACGATCTTGCCGCGGTAATCGAGCGCGAAGGAGTGATCCTTTATGATCGCGCGTAAGTCAGACGGTCTCCGCGCCCAAGAGGTTTTGGAGGCCATCTCCGAAACGAACGAGCGCATCAAGGCTTTTGATATCACCGAGGACCAGTTTCTGCATGCGAATGACGTGCGGACGAGGGCGTTGGCGGACTCCCTTTTGATGTGTGCGCTTAGGGTGACGGAAGAAGCGGGCAAATTGTCGGAACGCTCGCAGCGGCTTCATCCCGAAATCGAATGGCGTGGAATTGTCGGCATGAGAAATTATCTTGCGCATGATTACGGCAATGTCGACCGCTCGGTTGTTTGGGATGCAGTGACGATGGAGTTCCCTACGCTGGAACGAGCCTGTAGGCAAATTATCTCCGAATCTGAACGATAGTCACTTGTCATATCTGCCTGTTCGCGCACGTTTTTTGAGCGCTTGATACGCTTTAACCCTGCGGAAACATTTTTCTGCGATAGTATCTGCGATATAGACCAGTCGAAACCCGCCCGAAAGAAAGGGGAGCGACATGAACCAGCAGAACATTGATTACGTACTCCGCTCCGTAGAGCAGCGTGACATCCGCTTTGTGCGCCTGTGGTTTGTCGACATTCTCGGCCGCCTCAAGAACTTTGCCATTAGCCCCGAGGACCTCGAGGTCGCTTTTGAGGAGGGTATTGGCTTTGACGGCTCCGCCATCGAGGGCTTTGCCACGCCCGAGGAAGCCGACATGCTGGCGTTTCCCGATGCTTCGACCTTCCAGATCCTGCCGTGGCGTCCGAGCCATAACGGCGTTGCCCGCGTGTTCTGTGATGTGTGCACCCCCGACCGGAAGCCCTTCGCCGGCGATCCGCGCGATGCCCTGCGTCGCATGTTCCGCAAGGCCGAGAAAGCTGGCTATCTGCTCAACGTGGGCGCCGAGCTGGAGTATTACTACTTCCCCGACGAGCACACCCCCGAGCCGCTCGACAACGTGGGCTACTTCGATCTTTCGGTGAGCGATGCCGCTCGCGACCTACGTCGCAACACGGTCCTCACGCTCGAGAAGATGTCCGTGCCCGTGGAGTACACCTTCCACGCCGCCGGCCGCTCGCAGCACGGCATGAGCCTGCGCCACGCCGAGGCCCTGAGCATGTCCGACGCCATCACCACGGCCAAGCTCATCATTAAGCAGCAGGCCTACGAGAGCGGTTGCCACGCCTCCTTTATGCCCAAGCCGTTGGCGGGCGAGGACGGCAGCGCCATGTTTTTGCATCAGTCGCTGTTCGACCACGACGGCAACAACGTCTTTTGGGGCGAGGACGACGAGAAGTACCACCTCTCCGATATCGCCAAGCACTACATGGCCGGCATCCTGGCGCACGCGCGCGAGATCAGCGCCATCACCAACCCCACGGTCAACTCGTACAAGCGCATCACCACGGGTGGCGATTCCGTGCCGCAGTACGCCACGTGGGGCCTGCGCAACCGCGCGAGCATGGTCCGCATCCCGGTCTACAAGCCCGGCAAGCAGCTGTCCACGCGCATCGAGCTGCGCAGTCCCGATCCCATGGCCAACCCGTACCTGGTCAACGCCGTCACGCTGGCGGCTGGTCTGGACGGCATCGAGCGCAAGCTGGAACTCCCGCCCGAGGCAACGGCCGAGACGCTCAAGCTTACCGACCGTCAGATGGTCGAGGCCGGCTACACGCCGCTGCCGCGCTCGCTCAAAGAGGCGCTCGACGTGTTTGAGGACTCGCAGTTTATGAAGGATGCCCTCGGCGAGCACATCCACAGCTTCTTCCTCAAAAAGAAGCGCGACGAGTGGCATAAGTTTGAGTCTACGATCACCGAGTGGGAGATCAAGCACTACCTGGCGAACTCCTAATCGCGCTGGCTTGTTCCAGTACGATTGAGCTCATTTCTTTGGAGGCCGATATGTCCGAAAAGAGTGCCCTGTTCATGGCGCGCACGACGCGCTTCCACGAGTTTGCCCGCAGCTTGACGACCACCCTGGGTGTCGAGGTGAGCTTGGCAACCCCCGATTCGCCGACTGCGGCGCACGACTTTGACCTGCTGATCCTCGATTCCGACGGCATTCGCAGCGACCGCATCGATCAGATTGCCAAGTGGCTTGACGATCGCGGCGGCGTTCCCATGCTGGTGATCGTTGACGACGAGGCGCTCGGCACCCTGCGTCTGCCCAATCACGCGCATGCCGACTTTGTATGCCCCACGGCGACGCCCAACGAGCTTAAGGCTCGCGCGCAGCGCCTGATGGGCGAGGAGGAGACCGTCGCCGCCGACGATGTGCTCAACATCGATAACCTCGAGATCAACCTGGCTACCTACCAGGTGACGCTCGATAACGAGCCCATCGACCTGACGCTGATGGAGTACTCGCTGCTGAGCTTTTTGGCGACGCACCCCAACCGTGCCTACAGCCGCGAGGTGCTGCTGCACCGCGTGTGGGGCTTTGAGTACTGCGGCGGCACGCGCACCGTCGACGTGCACATTCGACGCATCCGCTCCAAGGTTGGCCCGCAGATCGCGGCACACATCACCACTGTCCGCGGCGTGGGCTATCTGTTTAAGGACTAGATTTCCACCACAAAGGGGACAGACACCTTTGTGGTGGTTTTGCCGCAGGTGCGGGTTCCTTTCGGGCCTGCAACAGAACTTAAGCCTTCCTAAAAGATTGCGTTCTCATACACTTGCGCCCGCATATTGGGGTACAACTCAACGTGAACAATGATGGCCCGCCACATGTTTGGCGGGCCTTTGGTTATTTGACGAAAGGATCGCAGCTATGAGCGAGAACGATTCTCAGCGTCCTCAGGACGCGGGCAACGCCGGCGAGACCCAGCAGCAGCCGCGCGTGCAGGTGGAGTCGACGCCTGCCGGCAGCAACATTCCCTACGTGCAGGCTTACGACACGCAGACCGGCAAGCCGCTGGGCGGTGCGCAGGTCGTGAACAAGCACACGGTGGTCAAGACCAAGACCAAAAAGCTGCCGATCTTTATTACGGCACTCGCCGGCTGCGCATGCGGCGCCCTGTTGGTCATCGCGCTCATTATGAGCGGCACGCTCGATATCGGTGGCGGCAAGAATGCCGTGACGGCGGGCGCTTCGGGTTCATCGGCGCAAAAGATTACCATTGACTCCGAGGATACTACGCTGGCCGAGGCCGTTTCCGCCAAGGCCCTGCCCTCCGTCGTTTCCATCACCGCCACTTCGAGCGGCGGCCAGAATGGCTCGCTTTCGCAGTCTGCCGACGAGTCGGATAGTTCGGGCAGCGTCGGTTCGGGCGTGGTGCTCGATACCGAGGGCCATATCCTCACCAACAACCACGTGGTCGATGGCTATGACCAGTACGTGGTGACCATGGACGACGGCACCACCTACGAGGCCGAGTTCGTGGGCAACGATGCTTCGAGCGACCTAGCCGTCATCAAGCTCAAGGACGCCGACGCCTCCAAGCTCACGCCAATCGAGATCGGCGACTCCTCCAAGCTCAACGTGGGCGAGTGGGTCATGGCGATCGGCTCGCCGTTCGGCAACGAGCAGTCTGTCTCCACGGGCATTGTGTCGGCGCTCTACCGCTCCACGGCCATGAGCTCTACCAGCGGTAACACCATCTACGCCAACATGATCCAGACCGATGCCGCCATCAACCCGGGCAACTCCGGCGGCGCGCTCGTTAACGACAACGGCGAGCTTGTGGGTATCAACTCGCTCATCGAGAGCTACTCGGGCTCCAGCTCGGGCGTGGGCTTTGCCATTCCCGTTAACTACGCCAAGAACATTGCCGACCAGATTATCGACGGCAAGACGCCGGTGCATCCGTACATGGGCGCTACGCTTTCGAGCGTCAACGCGCTCAACGCCCGCACCAACAAGCTGAGCACCGATAGCGGCGCGTATGTGGCGAGCGTCGTCGAGGACGGTC
>CAJLLB010000081.1 GCA_905207425.1 uncultured Collinsella sp. | reverse complement strand
GACCTGGCTTCCTTTGCCGCCTTGCTTTCGGCTGCGGCCTTCTCTGCCTCGACGAAGGCCTTGGGCTTGCGACCGCGACGGTGCGGGCGCAAAGCCGGATCGACAACGGGAACTTCGCTGGCCTCGACAGACGCAGCGTGCTCAGCAGGCAATGCGCCCTCCCCTGCCGTGGAACGGACCGAAGCCTCAGTGAGCTCGGGGGTTACCTGTTCAGCAACCTGCTCGGCCTTAACAGCCGTGCGACGGCGTGTGCGCGTTGCCGGCTTCTCGGTCGGCAGGTCGGCGGCAGGGGTCTCGGTGGCGGCAGGGGTCTCGGGCACAGACGGAGCTGCAAGCTCGGTCAGAGCCGCGGCCTCGCGCTCGGCAGCACGACGGCGGGCGCGCACCACCTGAGCCTCGCTAATCTGCGCCAACGCACGTGCCTGCGCGACCTCATCGGAAATCGACGCCGAGGAGTCAGCTGCAACGGTGCGCTTGGCGCGCGTCGTGCGCGTGGTACGGCGCTTGGGCTTGGTGACCTCCTCGCCGTCAGCGGCAGGCTTGGCCGTGCGGCGCATGCGCTTGGGCTTTGCCGGAGCAGCCTCCTCACCAGTTGCAGGCACGGCCTTCTCAGCCGCTGAAGGCGTAGGCGTCGAAGCAGCCTTAGACGTCTCAGGAGCCGAGGCTTGCGCGGGCGCCGCGACCTGGTCCGACGCAACCGGTGCAGCGGGAGCGGCTTGCGTCGTCGTTATTTCGTTTTCTTGCTGTTGATCAGACACAGTGTTTGCTCAACTTTCTTTTCAAGCCCTGTGATCACATGCTCCCTGCATAAACCTTCAGGGCGGCTAAACAGTCTAGCTCCGTCAAATACCGACGGACATCATTGATCTGTATCGAGATATTTGCGTCATATACGCAGCGTTAGTGTAACACAACCGCCGCCACCTGCAACTTAGTCATTGGGGACGTTCTTAAACGACTAGTCAAAAGGGACACTCCTCCTCAAAAGCGCCTTGAGATGTCGCGCCAGAGGAGTGAAGCCGTGGCACCCGGAATAGCCGCGCCACGAATCGCGCCCATCTACTACGTTTGCCCCCGAGCCCCTGACCATACCCTTGTTTTTTCAAAAACAACGAGTCTGCTACCTGCGGTTTTAATATCGTACTTTTCGGCATGGTTCGGGATATGCGTCCAAACGTAGGAGATGAGCCCAATTCGTGGCGGACGGTATCCCGCCACCCCTCCGCGAGACAAAAATGATCCATTTTCCTCCGTCCCCAAGGGACAATTTTCAAAACTACGCCGGATTACGCGGCCAGAATGCTGCAAGCCAACCATACCCTGCATTTTCAAGAAACAATAAGCCATCTACCTGCGGGTTTACTTTTGCTATTGGCACCATGGTCGCCAGTTAGCGATTCAGTCCCGTAAACCGGTATAGTTGCGATTTGGTAGCATTTCCCAGCAAACCAAATAGTCTCACCAAACGCAAAAAGCCCGACCTCCGCATGGAGATCGGGCTTATAGGGCTCAGCAAAGCCGAACCTACACGGTCAAATGATCCGTAGCTTACATCTGCTCGGGAGCGGAAACGCCAACGAGGGTGAGCACCAGGGCGAGCGTCACGCGGACGGCATCGCAAGCGGCCAGACGGGCGCGCGAAAGCTCGGGGTCGACGGGACGGCCCTCGCTCGGCAGCACCTGACAGGCAGCGTAGAAGCTGTGGAAGTCGCCGGCGAGTTCCTCGGCAAAGTGCGTCAGACGGAACGGGGCGCGGTCGCGAGCGCAGCTGGCGATGAGGTCGGTGAGCTCGTTGAGCTTACGCGAAAGGGCGAGCTCGGTCGGGTCGGTCAGCAGCGAGTAATCGACGTTCTCACCGATGGCCTTGGCGGCAACGGCCTTCATGCCCATCTCGTCAGCCTGCTCGGGCGTAACGTCAGCGGCACGGCGCAGGATGGAGCATACGCGGGCGTGAGCATACTGCACGTAATAGACCGGGTTGGAGTTGTCGCGCTTCTTAACGGCCTCAATATCGAAGTCGACCATCTGGTTGGAGCTCTTGGAGATGAGCGTGTAGCGAGCGGCATCGGAGCCGACCTCGTCGACGAGCTCCTGCAGGGTCACCATGGTGCCCTTACGCTTGGACATACGGACGGGCTTGCCGTTGCGCAGCAGGTTGACGAGCTGGCCCAGCAGAACCTCAAACTTGCCGGGGTAACCCAGAGCGTCGCAGACGCAGCGGACGCGCTCGATGTAGCCGTGGTGGTCGGCACCCCAGATGTCGATGACGTGGTCGACGCGCTGGAACTTATCCCAGTGATAGGCAACGTCGGAGGCGAAGTAGGTGTACTCGCCGTCGGACTTGATCAGGACGCGGTCCTTGTCATCGCCCAGGTCGGTGGAGCGGAACCACAGGGCGCCGTCCTTGGTGTAGAGGTAGCCCATCTTGTCGAGCTTCTCAAAAGCGCGGTCGACGGCGGAGGTGCCGGCGGTCTCGCCCTCGGTGTCCTTCACGTACAGCGAACGCTCGGAGTACCAACGATCGAAGTCGCAGTTGACGGCATGGCAGAGGTCGCGCATGTTGTCGACCATCTTTACGTAGCCGCGCTCGCGGAAGCTCTCCATGCGCTCCTGAGGATCGGCGTCGACCCACTTATCGCCGTCGGTGCGCCAGAACTCAGCAGCCTCGTCGATGATGTAGTCGCCGCCGTAGGAGTCCTTGCCCAGGGTCTCGGCAAAGTTGTCCTGATACGGATGGGTCTCGGGATGCTCGTCGTTCTCGTCGGCGACAAAGGCGTCGCGGTCGGCGATCAAGATCTTGTGAGCCTCGTCGATATCCACGCCCTGCTTGGCGATGATGTCGGCAAGCTGCATATAGCGCGTGCTGATGGAGTTGCCGAAGGTGTTCATCTGAGAGCCGTGGTCGTTGATGTAGAACTCACGCTGGATGTCGTAACCGGCGTGGTCCATGACGCGGCAGAGCGAGTCGCCCAGAGCGGCCCAGCGGCCGTGGCCGATGTGCATGGGGCCGACGGGGTTGGCAGAGACGAACTCGACCTGGGTCTTCAAGCCGCCACCGACGTTGGACTTAGCGAAGTCCATGCCCTTCTTGCGGGCCTCGCCAAAGATGGCATTCTTGACGGCGACGGAGAGGTAGAAGTTGATGAAGCCGGGGCCTGCGATCTCGACCTTCTCGATCGCGGGGTCCTCGGGCATATGGGCAACGACGGCCTCGGCGATCTTGCGCGGGGCACAGTGAGCCAGCTTGGCGGACTTCAGGGCCATGGTGGAGGTCCACTCGCCATGAGAAGTGTCAGCCGGTCGCTCGATGGCGCAATCGTCAAGTTCAAATGCGGAAAGGTCGCCGGCCTCCTGGGCCGCAGCAAGCGCAGCGCGTACCAGCTCTTCAATCTTCTCGGGCATAGGTCCTCCTTGTGTTAAAGCCCCCGAGCTCTTGGTCACTCGTAGGGCAAAAGCCAGAGTTTGTAGCACTCTATCACAAGCGGTAGCTACTGTCGCAGGGTAAAGCTAATAGATATTGCATATGCACAAAATTGACTACAGCTTGTATGGAGTCACTCAAAGATGCCAGTCTGCCTGCAAATTATGCACGCGTTGAAAATGCATAAAGGTGTGAATGAGCTGCGTCTTTTATCGAATACTCTTACCTATCGGAGTTGTGTGCTTTTCCTGCATAAAGTGATGGTTTGCGCACGTCAGCGTGGTATTCTAGACATACGTAAATTCGTATAAGTTGGAGGTAGCATGTTCTCAATCGGTCAACACGTCATTCATCCGGGCCAGGGAGTCTGCACCGTCGTCGGTTTTAGGGACGATACGCCGCAGCCCATGCTGCTGCTCGAGACCAAGCAGGGACATGCGCAGACGATCCTCATGTACCCCGTGGCGCAGGCCGACCGTTTGCACGCCGCCATCTCGCAGCAAGATGCCGAGCACCTGCTGAGCCACTATGACGAGCTGGAGTGCGACACCTTTACCGAGCGCAACAGCTCGCTTGAGGAGACGCACTTTAAGCAGCAGCTCAAGCTGGGCGCGCCCGAGACGGTCCGCGTGGCAAAGACCATGATGTACCGCATTCGCCAGGCCGAGGAAGCTGATAAAAAGCCCAGCTCCTACTACATGCGCGTACTCAAGGAAGCCAAGCGCCGCTCCATCGAGGAGTTCGCTGTGGCCTTGGGCGTCACCGAGGAGGCCGCCGAAGCCCGCCTAGCCCAAGCCGCCCTCAACTAACCCAACCGCGCCAAAACCACCACAAAGGGGACAGGCACCTTTGTGGTGGTTTTCTTGTTCTAGTAGTATTCATTCTTATCGATACCCACGAGCACAAGGAGTCTCCTATGGCAGAGCCGCTTACCGCCGGAATCACCCGCGACCGCGCGTTCGAACTGCTCAACGAGCACAACAAGGACCCGTTCCATATCACCCATGGCGAGACGGTCGAGGGCACTATGCGCTACTTTGCGCGCGAGTTCGACCCCGAGAACGAGGAGTTTTTGGGCATCGTCGGTCTGCTGCACGACCTGGATTGGGAGGAGCATGAGGACGACCCCATGAACCACACCATCTATGCTGCCGAGATTCTTAAGGGCGAAGGTGCGTCTCCAGAGCTCATTCGCGCCATCCAGACGCACACGTCCGACTTCAACACCTCGCTGCCCAAGCCCGAGCTGCAGATGGAAAAGATCCTGTTTGCCTGCGATGAGCTCACCGGCCTGATCGGCGCTGCAGTCATCATGCGCCCGAGCAAGAGCGTTATGGACTTTACGACCAAGTCGCTCAAGAAGAAGTTCAAGGACAAGCGCTTTGCCGCCGGCTGCTCGCGCGACGTGATTTCGCAGGGCGCCGAGATGTTGGGCTGGGAGCTCCCCGAGCTCTTTGACCGCACCATCGCGGCCATGCAGTCCTTCGCCCCCGACCGCGATACCTTCCAGGCCTAACCGCCCACGCCACCTTAAACCGCCACAAAGGGGACAGGCACCTTTGTGGCGGTTTTTCTTGCGCGGTCGTTAGGGGCGGACCTGACCGGTGCCTCGGAGCTTGTATTTGTAAGTGGTGAGGGCCTCGGCGGCGAAGGGGCCGCGGGCATGGAGCTTTTGGGTCGAGATACCGATCTCGGCGCCCAGGCCAAACTCGCCGCCGTCGGTGAAACGCGTGCTGGCGTTGGCGTACACGGCCGAGGCATCGACCGCATCCAGGAAGCGCTCGCAAGCATCCGTGTCCTCGGCAACGATGGCCTCGGAGTGCATCGTGCCGTAGCGGTTGATGTGTGCGATGGCCTCGTCCTCGTTTGCCACGACCTTCACGCTCATCTCGAGCGCTAGGTACTCGCGACCCCAGTCCTCCTCAGTCGCGGCGACGTAGTCATCGCCTTCCACAAAGCTGGCGTCGGCGCACGCGGCGCACGTGGCTTCGTCGCCGTGAATGAGCACGCCGTGGTCGTGCAGCACGGCAACGACCGCAGGCAAAAACGCATCAGCCACAGCACGGTCGACCAGCAGCGACTCGGCGGCATTGCACACGCCTACACGCTGGGTCTTGGCATTAACGATAATGTTGAGCGCCTTATCAAAGTCGGCGGATTCATGCACGTAGATGTGGCAGTTGCCCGTGCCCGTCTCGATCACCGGCACAAGCGACTCGCGCACGCAGCGCTGGATCAGGCCTGCACCGCCGCGCGGAATGAGTACGTCGACAACGCCGCGGAGCTTCATGAGCTCGCCAGTGGCCTCGCGGTCGGTGGACTCGATCATCGACACGGCCTCGCGCGGGAAACCCTTGGTCTCGAGCGCATCGGCCAGCAGCTCGGCGATCATGGCACACGAGTGATAAGCCAGCGAGCCGCCGCGCAGAATGCAGGCGTTGCCGGTGCGGATGCAGATGCCCGCGGCGTCGGCCGTCACGTTGGGGCGCGCCTCGTAGACCATAGCGACCAGGCCCAGCGGCACGCTCACACGGGTCAGGTCCACGCCGCTTGCAAGCACGCGGTGGTCGAGCACGCGGCCGACGGGATCGGGCAGCTCGGCGAGCTTTTCCAGGCCGGCGGCCATGCCCTCGACGCGCTCGGGCGTCAGCAGCAGGCGATCGAGGAGCCCCGCTGAGGTGCCCGCATCGCGCGCAGCGGACATATCGAGCTCGTTGGCGGCGACGATGGAGTCGACACCGTTGCGCAGTGCTGCGGCCATGGCGCGCACGGCCTCCTGGCGCCGCTCATCGCTCGCCGTGGCAAGCGAGGCCGACGCTGCCTTGGCGGCAATGGCAAGATCGTGGACATACGTGGCTATATCGACCGACATGGGCGGCCCTTTCTCCTAGAAGTTTGCAACCATGGTAGCCGATTTGCGCATGGCCTCGCCCGCGGCGGTAGAATTGGTCAACCCGAAACACCGCAACGAACGGAAGACTCACATGGCCCTCATCACTTCGTACCACGTCCCCGGCCTTTACGTCGAGGACCACAGCATCGACGTCCCCCTTGACTGGCGCGGCCTGGAGCCGATGCTCCTGGCCGTCGGCAGCACCATACGCCGCGGCGCTATGCCGGCACCCATCGCCGGCGCGCCCGAGAGCATCAAGCTCTTCTACCGCGTGGTTTGCGCGCCCGACCGCATCAACGACGATCTGCCGCTGCTCCTGTTTTTGCAGGGCGGCCCCGGCGGCGAGAGCCCGCGTCCGCTGTCGCCCACAAGCGACGGCTGGATCGAGGAGGCCGTCAAGCACTTCCGCGTGGTCCTTCCCGACCAGCGCGGCACCGGACGCAGTAGCTGCGTGGACGGGCGCACGATTGCCGCCTTGCGCCGAGGCAGCAGGCGCCAATGCGGCCCGCTCGCAGGCGGACTTCCTCAAGCGCCACCTCGCCAGCTCCATCGTGCGCGATTTTGAGTACTTGCGCCTGGTGGGCTTTGGCGGCAAGCCGTGGGTCACGCTCGGCCAGAGCTACGGCGGCTTTTTGACGCTGAGCTATCTGTCGCTCTTCCCCGAGGGCGTGGCGGCGAGCTTTACCTGCGGCGGCATCCCCCACGTGCCGGCGAGCGCCAGCGAGGTCTACGCGCACACCTTCCCGCGCATGGCCGCCAAGACGCAGCAGTATTACGACCGCTACCCCGCCGACGTCGAGCGCGTGGCAGCCCTGGCCGATGCGCTCGAGGCACAGAAGCCCGTGCTGCCCGACGGCTCGCCGATGACGGTCGAGCGCCTACAGCTCATGGGCAGCGACTTTGGCATGAAGCCGAGCTTTGAACGCATGCATTGGATTATCGATCACGCTTTTGTTGATGGCGACGGCACGCTGACCTGCAACGCCTCGGTATCTGACAGCTTTTTGATGCGCGCCTTCGAGCGCACCAACACGCGCACGAATCCGCTGTACTGGACGCTGCAGGAGTTCATATACGCCGACGGTGACACTATGCCCATTGGCTGGGCCGCGGCTGAAGAGAAGGCTCACCGCACCGAGTTCGACACCCTCGCGCGCCCGCTCATGTTTACCGGCGAGGCCATGTTCCCGTGGATGTTCGAGCAGATGCCCGAGCTCAAGCCCTTCAAGCCCGCCATGGACCTGCTGATGGAAGACACAAGCTGGGACAAGATCTACGACCCGCAGCGCCTGGCCTGCAACGAAGTGCCGCTCCAGGCCGCGGTGTATTTCGACGACATGTACGTGGATTCGGACCTGCAGCTCGACACGCTCAGCCGCGTGGGCAACTCGCATGCCTGGGTAACCAACGAGTTCGAGCACGACGGCCTGCACGGCAGCGTGGTGTTCAAGCGCCTCTTCGACGAAGCACTCAACCGCGGAGACCTGCGCCGGATCTTCTAACTAAAGAGAGTCCCCACCTGCCGGCACAAAAGGAACGTCCCCAAGTGCCGAACAAGTGCCGGCAACGACAATGCCGCAGGTAGAGGACGGAAAGCGAAAACGCCCCTAAGCGAGCAAGGTGACGTGAAAGAGGAGGGCATTGACCTTTTGGTCATGCCCGACGATTGAACGTCAGATTGCCGCTTAGGGGCGTTTGCAGCGTCAATTGGTTATGCAAATACGATCAAGTTATCCCTGTGTATCGCCGGCTTCTCGGCCAGGGCTGCCAGCAGGCGGATCGACGGATTGGTGCCGGAACGGGACCAGACCATCCGCACGTGGATCCCCTGAAAAACGCCGTTAGCCCGGGAATATAAAGGGACGGTGACCAGCCCGGCCCAGCTGGGAATGGGAAATTCCAGGTCAATGATGGAAATGCCGTACCCGAGGGACACCGCATATACCCGGTCGGCGTTGGAATCCACGTACCGGGAGATTTTAGGATAAAATCCATCCTTCCCGCACAGGTCCACCAAGGTATACACCGAGGCGCCGCACTCATCCTGGCTAAGCACAACGAATTGTTCATCCTTGAGCTGAGGAACCTCCAACCTGTCCGCTAGGGCCAAAGGATGACGGGAGGGCATCAGAATGGAGGGTGAGTTCTGATAGACCTCCATTCCCTCCAGGTCGGGCAGGGAGAACAGGTCGAAGCCCTTTCCAAACCCCACGTCCAGCAGTCCTTTTTCCAACCCCTCCCGCAGTTTGGAAAAGCCGCATAGGGAGATGGACAGCTCCACCCTGGGATACCGCTCCTGAAAAAGCTTGAGCAGAGGTGAGACGAACAGGGATGGGTCGATGATGTCCAGTATTCCCACCGACAAGGTCCCATCCAGGCCCCGGTTTACATGGCGTGCCCGGTCGATGGCTTCGGTCAGGCGGTGCTCCACCTTTTCCATCTCTCCCCGGAACAAGCTGCCCGCCGGGGTCAGCCCCACTGTGCGGTTGCTGCGGTAAAACAGCTTCAGGCCCAGCTCGTCCTCCAAAAGG
>CAJLLB010000080.1 GCA_905207425.1 uncultured Collinsella sp. | reverse complement strand
AGGGCGAGGGTGCTGCTGAGGAGTCCGAGGCCGAGGGCGCCGAGCCTGTCGTCGAGCCCGAGCCTGCTGCAGAGCCAGAGTCCGAGCCCGAGCCGGCAGAGCCCACGACGGCTGACCTCTACGCCCGTCGTCCCCGCAAGCGCAAGGCCGTCGTCGACCAGCTCGCTCGCGAGCTCGAGGCCGAGGACGAGGCCGTTGCCGAGGCTGCCACCGCCGACGCCTCGAAGGGAGGCGATGAGTAATGCCTATCGGACCTGCGCGCATGCCGCTCTTCGATCACCTGGGAGAGCTCCGTCGCCGCCTGACTATCGTGGTCGTGTCGGTGTTTGCCGCCGCCATCGTGCTGTATTTCGCCACGCCCGTGGTGCTCGACATCCTGGAAGACCCCATCCGCTCCTTTGTGCCGGACGGTAAGTTCTACATCACCACCACGCTCGGCGGCTTTGGCCTGCGCTTCTCGCTGGCCATCAAGATGGCCGTGGTCATGTGCACGCCCATGATCATCTGGCAGATTCTGGCATTTTTCCTGCCGGCACTGCGTCCCAACGAGCGCAAGTGGGTTGTGCCTACGGTGCTCGCCTCGACGGTGCTGTTCTTCCTGGGCGCAATCTTTTGCTACTTCATCATTATCCCGGCAGGCTTTGAGTGGCTCATCGGCGAGACCTCTGCCGTCGCAACCGCGCTGCCCGACCTGGAGAACTACGTCAACATGGAGCTGCTCTTTATGATCGGCTTTGGTGTGGCGTTTGAGCTGCCGCTCATCATCTTCTACCTGTCCGTCTTCCACATCGTGTCCTACGCGGCCTTCCGCGGCGCCTGGCGCTACGTGTACGTGGGCCTGCTTGTGGGCTCGGCTGTGATTACGCCCGACGGCTCGCCCGTTACGCTGGGCCTCATGTATGGTGCCCTGCTCTCGCTCTACGAGATTTCGCTCGCCATTGCCCGCGTGGTCATTACCGCGCGCGAGGGCAAGGAGGGCTTGTTTGTGAGCCGTCTGGACCTGTTCTCGGACGATGAGGACGACGAGGAGTAAATCGGTATGCACGAGGTTGGCATTGTCAACGGCATACTCGATACAGTGATTCGCGCGGCGCGTGGGGCGGGGGCCTCGCGCGCCGTTTTGGTAACGCTGCGTATCGGGGATATGACCGAAGTTGTGCGCGAGGCGCTCGACTTTGCGTGGGAGACATTTCGCGATGAGGACCCGCTCACGCGAGGCTGCGAGCTTGCCGTGGAGGAAGTCCATCCACAAAGCGAGTGTCTGGACTGCGGGGAGGTCTTTGAGCACGATCGCTTCCATTGCCGCTGTCCCCAATGTGGCGGCGCCAACGTGCGTCTGCTGCACGGCCGCGAGCTCGACATCGCAAGTATCGAAATCGAAACCCCCGACGATTAGCCCGCTAGCCATCTGGTGATGGGGTATAAAGGGGCCAAAGTAAGGAGTGCCGAGTATGGCTGAGAAAACGATTGATATCGCGTCGCCGATTCTGTCGCGCAACGAGCGCCTGGCAGATCAGCTGCGACAGCGATTTAAAGAGACAAACACCTATGTGATCAATGTGCTGTCGAGCCCCGGTTCGGGCAAGACCACCACGATCCTGGGCACCAACGAGCGCCTGCGCGACAAGGCTGGCCTGCGCTGTGCCGTCATCGAGGGCGATATTGCCTCGGATGTCGACGCCATCACCATGAAGGAAGCCGGCATGCCCGCCATCCAGATCAACACGGGTGGCCTGTGCCACCTCGAGGGCAACATGATCATGGAGGCCGTTGACGCGTTCGACCAGGCGGTGGGTCTTCAAAATATCGACGTCATCTTTATCGAAAACGTGGGCAACCTGGTCTGCCCGGTCGACTTTGACCTGGGCGAGAACCTGTCCATCATGATTCTCTCGGTGCCCGAGGGCGACGACAAGCCCATCAAGTACCCGGGCATCTTCCAGCACGCCGGCGCGCAGCTGCTCAATAAGGTCGACGTGGCCCCGGCTTTCGATTTTGACATGGATAGGTATACTAGGACACTCGATGACCTCAATCCGCAGGCGCCGCGGTTTGCCGTGAGCGCGCGCAAGGGCGAGGGCATGGATGCCTGGTGCGATTGGCTCATCGGGCAGATCGAGCAAGCAAGGGCGTAAATCGGCCGCCATACGGGCGGGCGTAGCCGCAGAGACACGAGATAGGAGCCTCTTTTGAAGCTCATCATCGCCGAGAAAAACGACGCCGCGCGTCAGATCGCCGAGCGTCTGTCCACGGGCAAACCCAAAAAGGACAAGGTGTACAACACCGCCATCTACCGTTTTGAGTGGAAGGGCGAGGAGTGTGTGACGATCGGTCTCGCCGGTCACATCCTTGCGCCCGATTTTTGCGACAGCGTGCTGTTCGATAAAAAGCTGGGTTGGTATTCGGTGACCGAGGACGGCGAGATGCTGCCGGCCGACATGCCCGATGGCCTGGCTCGTCCGCCCTACGACACCAAGCGTAAGCCGTTTCTTGCCGACGGTATCTCCATCAAGGGCTGGAAGCTCGAGAGCCTGCCCTACCTCACCTGGGCGCCCGTCATTAAGCTACCGGCCGAGAAGGAGCTCATTCGCTCGCTCAAGAACCTGGCTAAGAAGTCCGACAGTGTCATCATCGCCACGGACTTCGATCGCGAGGGCGAGCTGATCGGTTCGGACGCCCTCAACAAGGTGCGCGAGGTTGCGCCGGACTTGCCGGTCGCCCGCGCCCAGTACTCTTCGTTTACCAAGGCCGAGATCACGCAGGCCTTCGATAATCTCGTCTCGCTCGACCAGAATCTGGCCGACGCCGGCGAGAGCCGCCAGCACATCGACCTCATTTGGGGTGCGGTGCTCACGCGTTACCTGACGCTCGCCAAGTTTGGCGGCTTTGGTAACGTGCGCTCTGCCGGCCGCGTGCAGACGCCGACGCTTGCCCTGGTGGTCGAGCGCGAGCGCGAGCGCATGGCGTTTGTGCCCGAGGACTATTGGCAGATTCGCGGCATGGGTGCTGCGCAGGGCGCTGCCGAGGATGACCGCTTTAAGATTGCGCACAAGACGGCACGCTTTACCGACAAGGATGCTGCTGAGACGGCGTACGGCCATGTTGACGGCGTCGCGACGGCAACCGTCGCCGCGGTGACCAAGCGCTCGCGCAAGCAGCAGCCGCCCACGCCGTTTGCGACCACCTCGCTGCAGGCTGCCGCCGCCGAGGGCATCTCGCCTGCGCGTACCATGCGCATCGCCGAGTCTCTCTACATGGCGGGCCTCATCAGCTACCCGCGTGTCGACAACACCGTGTATCCCGCGACGCTCGATTTGGGCGCCGTGGTGAGTGACCTGGCAAAGATCAACCCGGCGCTGGCGCCCGTGTGCAAAAAGGTACTCGCTGGTCCCATGAAGCCCACGCGCGGTAAAGTCGAGACCACCGACCACCCGCCTATCTACCCCACGGGCGAGGGCGATCCGTCCACGCTCGACGGCGGTCAGCGCAAGCTCTACGACCTCATCGCCCGCCGCTTCCTGGCGACGCTTATGGGTCCCGCGACCATCGAGAACACCAAGCTCGAGCTCGACGTGAACGGTGAGCCGTTCGTGGCTTCGGGCGATGTGCTCGTGACTCCGGGCTTCCGCGAGGCGTATCCGTATGGACTTAAGCGCGATGAGCAGATGCCGCCGCTGGAGCAGGGCGATACGGTCGACGTGTTCGACATTAAACTCGAGGCCAAGCAGACCGAGCCGCCCGCGCGCTACAGCCAGGGCAAGCTCGTGCAGGAGATGGAAAAGCGCGGCCTGGGTACCAAGTCCACGCGTGCGAGCATCATCGAGCGCCTGTATGCCGTGCGCTATCTCAAAAATGATCCCGTTGAGCCGAGCCAGCTGGGCATCGCCATCATCGACGCGCTGACGCAATTTGCCCCGCGCATCACGAGCCCCGATATGACCAGCGAGCTCGACGGCGACATGACCCGCGTCGAGCGCGGCGAGGATACCGAAGAGCATGTCGTGATGCACTCGCGCGCGCTGCTGGCTGGCGTGCTCGACGAGCTGCTCAAGCACACGCAGGAGCTGGGCGACGCCATCAGCGACGCCGTCACGGCCGATGCGCGCGTGGGAGCTTGCCCCAAGTGCGGCAAGGACCTGGTTATGAAGACGAGCGCCAAGACCCGTGGCAGCTTCATTGGCTGCATGGGCTGGCCCGACTGCGATGTGACCTATCCGGTGCCGAGCGGCGTCAAGGTGAGTCCGCTCGAGGGCGAGGCGGCCGTGTGCCCCGAGTGCGGCGCGCCGCGCATTAAATGCCAGCCGTTCCGTCAGAAGGCTTTCGAGATCTGCGTGAACCCCACGTGCCCCACCAACTACGAGCCCGACCTTAAGGTGGGCGAGTGCAAGGTGTGTGCCGAGGCCGGACGTCATGGCGACCTGATCGCGCACAAGAGTGAGAAGAGCGGCAAGCGCTTTATCCGCTGCACCAACTACGATGACTGCGGCGTGAGCTATCCTCTGCCGGCGCGCGGTAAGCTCGAGGCGACGGGTGAGACCTGCCCCGAGTGCGGCGCCCCCATCGTGGTGGTCAACACGGCGCGCGGCCCGTGGCGTATCTGCGTCAACATGGACTGCCCGACCAAGGAGAAGAAGCCCGCCCGCGGCCGCAAGACCACGACTAAGGCGAGCACGGCCAAGAAGACGACGGCGGCCAAGAAGACGACGGCTAAGAAAGCCACTGCCGCCAAGAAGACGACCGCGAAGAAGTCGACTGCCAAGAAAGTAGCCTCCGACAAGTAACGGCGCGGTCGAAACATTGCCTAAAAAACGAGCGAGGACCCCACGATCCTCGCTCGTTTTTTTGACCGGCAGTTAGGGACGTTCCTTTTCTGCCGGCAGTTTAGGAACGTCCCTAACTGCCGGCTCGGGAACGACAAAGCGCTAGTTCACTTCGACGGGTTTGGCGCCGGGATAGCGCTCCTCAAAGTCTAGGCGATACTTATTGTCATTGGTGCCCGCCACGTTGTCGCGCGACAGCGGCGCCACGATCTCATTCTTGTGGTCCGCAGGCTTGGCGTATTTCAGGCTGATCTCCCAGGCATCACAGATTGCGTCAATGCGGTGATCCAGGTCGTCGTACAGGGCGATGATGTCCTTCCAGGAGCTATAGTTCTTGGAGCTCGTCGGGACGTCTAGGTCCTCGACGATGTCGTAATACTGCTCGATGGTGTCCTCTGTGCGCTCGGCGACGTCGGCGAGATTTTGACGGGTGGTCCGATCCTCTTCCAGATAGCTGCCGTTGAAGTTCTGCGCGCAGCCACGGACGTAGTTGTCGAGGTCTTCGAGCAAGTCGTAGTATTCGCTCAGGCGACGGTAGAGGTTCTGCTCGGAGAGCGTTGCTTCGCCGCCATCCTCGTCGTCATCGTCATCATCGTCGTACAGGCTGTTGGGATCGCCGAGAGGCTTTAGGTCATCGTCGTCGACGTCATGGTGCAGCTTAGCTACCTCGGCAGTCGTCTGCGTGGCGGCGCTGTCGAAAGGCTTGATCACAAAGAAAACGACCAGGGCGATGATGATCGCCACCAGCACAACGATAACGGCGATAAGCGGCCCGGCGCCGCTCTTTTTGGGAGCGGGGGTCTGTGGCGAAGCGGGCGCGTATGCGGGAGCCGGCTGCTGTTGGGGCGAGCCGCTCGCGATGGGTATGCGCTGCGTGGTCTCGACGGCCGCGGGGCTTGCGGCGGGGTCGGGGCGATAGGCGAGGGGGTCGTCCGCCTTGGCTTGCGGCGCATCAAGGGAGCCGGTCTGCTCAAAAGCGGGCTGGCTATCGCTCGCGGTTGTTTGCTCAACGGGTGCACCGCACGAGGTGCAGAACTTGGCATTATCTGCAAGAAGCTTGCCGCACGAGGCGCAATACCGAGACATTGCCACTCCTTTCGCCACATTTCAATGCAATACGACGATTATACCCAGCGTCCAAAATTCCCCATCATAAGTTGCGGTGAAATAGGGACTGTTTGGCGGTCTCAGAGCTTCAATCAGTCCCTATTTCACCGCAACTTTGGAAAGGCACCTTTAGCCATTGGGGACGCACCGAGCACTGGGGTATCATGGCTTGGTTGATATATCTGCATTTACGCGCCTTGTAGGAAGGGGCTGCGCCCATGGCTTTTGTGCCCGCTCAACATAGCTTCATTACGCTCGAGGGTGTCGATGGCGCCGGTAAATCTACGCAGGCGCGCCTGCTTGCCCGTGCGCTCGAGCTCGCTGGCTACCAGGTTGTGAGCCTGCGCGAGCCGGGCGGTACCGCCATCAGCGAAAAGATCCGTGCTCTGCTGCTCGACCCCGCCAATACGGCGATGGGCGACACTTGCGAGCTGCTGCTGTATGAGGCCGCCCGTGCCCAGCTAGTGCATGAGGTTATCGCGCCCGCCCTCGCGGCCGGCAAGGTGGTCCTGTGCGACCGCTTCTACGATTCCACGACCTGCTATCAGGCGTTTGCCGACGGCCTCGATCGTCAGATGGTGCGCGATGCCAACAACCTGGCCGTCGCGGGTACGCACCCGGCGCTCACACTCGTCTACCACATCACGCCCGAGCAGGCGGCGCTGCGCATGGCAGCCCGTGGTGCGGCAGATCGCATGGAGGCTAAGGGCATGGCCTTCCAAGAGCGCGTCTACCAGGGATTTTGCGCCATTGCCGCCGAGGAACCAAACCGCGTAAAGCTCATCGACGCGACCGCGTCCATCGAGGAAGTCTTCGCGCAGACGGTCGAGCGGGTTCGCGCCTACGGCCTCGACATTTCCCAGGACGCCGTCACCGCTGCGCTTGCCCAGGAGGCCGAGTAGCATGGCCCCCGCTCAGGCAAGTCTGCTGGCCAAGCTCGACACCCAAGAGCGCGTGCGCGACTTTTTGACCAATGCCGTCGCCAGCGGTCGCGCATCGCACGCCTACCTGTTTTTGGGCGCGCCCGGCGCGGGCAAGCTCGACGCCGCGTGGGCGCTCGCCCAGGCCTTCCTGTGCGAGCAGGACGGCTGCGGCGCATGCGACAGCTGCGTGCGCGTTGCGCGGCACACGCACCCCGACGTGCACTATTACACGCCCGAGAGCGCCACGGGTTACCTCATCGCCCAGACGCGCGAGCTACTCGACGACGTGCCCCTGGCGCCCATCCGTGCCAAGGCCAAGGTCTACATCATCGACCGTGCCGAGCAGCTGCGCGCCAACACCGCCAACGCGCTGCTCAAAACGCTCGAGGAGCCGCCCGAGGGCGTCATGTTCATCCTGCTGGGCACCTCGGCAGACGTGATGCTGCCCACCATCGTGAGCCGCTGCCAGTGTGTGCCGTTTCGGCTGGTGTCGCCCACCGCGGCCGCGCAGGCCGTGAGCCGCGCCACCGGTCAGGACATCGCGCGTTGTCGCATGGCCGTCGCCGTGGCGGGCAGCCCCACACGCGGTATTGAGTTCCTTAAGAGTGCCGAGCGCCAGGACGCCCGCCGTCAGATGGTTCGTGCCATCGACTCACTCATTGCCGCCGACGAGGCCGACGTGCTCAGCCGCGCCAAGTCACTCATCGTCGCCGTTAAAGCGCCGCTCGCCGAGGTCAAGTCCACGCAGGAAAAGGTGCTCGAGCAAAATGCCGACTACCTGTCGCGTGGAGCATTGAAGCAGCTTGAGGACCGCAACAAGCGCGAACTCAACGCGCGCGAGCGTTCGGGTATCATGGAAGTGCTGGCGAGCGCGCGGACGCTCATGCGCGACGTACTGCTGACGCTTCAGGATGAGGCGGCCGACGTCGTGAACGAGGATGTGCGCGACACGATCGGTCGGCTTGCCGCCGCGACCAATGTTGCGGGTGCCACTCAGGCGCTCGAAGCGGTCGCAACCGCCGAGCGCAACATCGCCAGAAACGTTACTCCCCAGCTGGCCATCGAGGTCATGCTGTTCGATATCAGGAAGGCACTGAAATGCCGTTAGTCGTACCCGTTAAGTTTACCTACGCCTCGCGCGACCTGTGGTTCGACCCGCAGGATCTGGATATCCTCGAGGCCGATTATGCTATCTGCTCCACCGAGCGCGGAACCGAGATTGGCCTGGTCACGGCAGACCCCTTCGAGGTGCCGCAGGACGAGATCGGCCAGCCGCTCAAGCCCGTGCTGCGCGTGGCGAGCGACATCGACCTGCAGCTTGCCGATGATCTGGCCATCCAGGGTGACGAGGCCATGGTCGATTTCCGTCGCCTGGTCAAGGAGCTCGACCTCGAGATGAAACCGGTGGGCGTCGAGTACCTGTTTGGCGGCGAGAAGGCCGTGTTCTACTTTGCGGCCGAGGAGCGCGTCGATTTTCGTCAGCTTGTCAAGGACCTGTCCTCGACGCTGCACATTCGCGTCGACATGCGCCAGATCGGCGTGCGCGACGAGACCCGCCTGGTGGGCGGTTATGCCCAGTGCGGACAGGAGCTCTGCTGCACGCGCTTTGGCGGACAGTTTGAGCCCGTCTCGATCCGCATGGCAAAAGAGCAGGACCTGCCGCTCAACTCGTCCAAGATCAGCGGCGTGTGCGGCCGCCTGATGTGCTGCCTGCGTTATGAGTTCGAGGCGTACAAGGACTTTAAGAGCCGTGCGCCCAAAAAGAAGACGCTCATCGATACGCCGCTCGGTAAGGCGCGTATCCAGGAGTATGACACGCCGCGTGAGCAGCTGGTGCTGCGCCTGGAGAACGGCAAAGTCTTTAAGGTCAACCTAGCCGATATGACGTGCTCGGAGGGCTGCAAAAAGAAGGCCGCCGAGCAGGGCTGCAACTGCCGCCCCGACTGCGTGACGCGCGATGTGCTCGAGCGCATCGAGTCGCCCGAGATGCGCCTGGCGCTCATGGAGCTCGATCGCGAGAACGGCGTCGACGTGGGCGATGGCCTGTCGAGTGCCGACCGTCTGGCCGGCACGTCGATGCCCAAGCGCCGTCGTCGCGATGCCGAATCCGATGCTCGCGCCGGTCAGGGTCAGGGCGAGG
>CAJLLB010000079.1 GCA_905207425.1 uncultured Collinsella sp. | reverse complement strand
TCGCCGCGGGCGATGGACGCATGCAGGAGGCGATCAAGCTGGTCTACAAGGACGGCGACGTGCTGTTCGTCAACGTGCACTCGCTCCACCGCATTTCGCGCTACAAGTCGGGCGACGGCGAGCCGCTCGTGTCACTGGCAAGCCTCTTTAAGGGCGAGGATTTTGCCCCTCAGCGTCGCGAGAGCACGGTGGATGACGTCGCCCGCTGGTGCTGCAGGGGCGGTTGGCCTGCAAATCTTGGGCTTTCGGAAGATCTTGCGCGAGAGACGGCAAGCCAGTACGTGCACTCGGTGCTCGACGTCAACGTGCTGGACGAGGGCATGTCGCCCGAGCTTGCACACGGCCTTTTGCGAGCTCTTGCCATGAACGAGAGCCAGGCTGTCACGTACAAGACGCTCGTAAAGGACGCCTCGTACGGTGAGGCGGGCCCCGACGAGAGGACCATCGCTGCGTACTTGGACCTCTTCAACAGGCTCAAGCTGACCGAGGACCTGTGCGGATGGGAGCCGCCCATGCGCTCGAAGGCCAGCGTTCGCGTGCGCCCCAAGCGCTACTTCTGTGACCCGTCACTTGCGGCGGCGTTGCTGGGGGCTACCCCTGAGCGGCTGCTTGGCGATATGCAAACGCTGGGGATGCTCTTTGAGAATCTCGTCCTGCGCGACGTGCGCGTGTTCCTTTCCACCTACGGCGGTGTCGACAACAGTGTCCATTATTTCCGAGATGAGAAGGGCCTTGAGGTCGATCTGATCGTTGAGCACGACGGGCGCTGGGGAGCCATCGAGGTCAAGCTGAGTGATGCGAAAGCAGACGATGGAGCGAGAAATCTCAAGGCGCTGGAGAGGAAAGTGCTCTCCAATCCTGCCGCCCAGAATGCCGCGCCGGCGTTTTTGGCGGTCGTGGTTGGAAAGGGGAGCATTGCCTACACACGCGACGACGGCGTGGCGGTGATTCCCATGGCGGCACTTGGGGCGTAGTGGTTTTGCGGGCGTGCCGTGCTTCCTTTACCGAAAATCCATTTGGTAAACCAGATGCTCGCGGATAGAATAAAGTTGACGGCAGCCCAAGGGTGATAGCTGGGCAGCGCCGTTGCTTGGTCAAGAGGTCAGTGCCTTAATGGCAGCGACTTGTTATGCTTCGAATGCTGCTTGAGTGCCTCGGAAAGTTCGATAAGCGCCGTGAAGAGCGAGACCAAAGCAACCAAGAGCTCTACGAGCTCTGATGGGCCCGGGATGACCGCTGATTCAAGTCACCGGGCCTAAATCTTTTTCATGCATTTGAATAGAGCGGGCAACTCTCTTGGGGCCGTCTGCATGGCGTGTGCCTGGCGCATGGTATTGCGCCCAGCTTTCATGTCCGCGCGGCCACCTATCCTTACGGCAATGTAGCCGCTTATGTAACAAGCGGCAAGCAACGGAGAAAGGCCCTAACCGTGTCAGCTGAAAAGACGCCGTGTATCTCGGCTATCGATACGACGAACTTTGCGTGCCAGATTGTGCTGGACTTTGAGTTTGCGCCGGTGCCAAAGCAGCGCCAGCGCCGTGGGCTGCGCAACGAGATTATCGAGGTCGGCGCCGTCAAGCTCGACTATCACGGCAACGTTATGGGCGAGTTTTCGCAGTGTGTGCAGACGGAATTTACCGAAGGCGTTGCGTTCCCTGTCCGCGAGCTTACGGGGATATCGGCCGTGGACACCGCGATGGCCGATCCGCTCTACGTGGTGATCAAAAGGCTCTGCGATTGGATCGGTCGCTACTCCGCCCAGATAGTTTGCTGGAGCGGGGCGGATCGTCGACAGCTTTTGACCGAGTGCCAGGCAAAGCACATTGATCTTTCCGCATTTCCTACGGACTGGGCCGACCTGCAGGCGTTTTACACCTCGATCATGGACGTGGGCAGCCACGGGTGCGTCTCTTTGAGTGACGCGGCGACGTGGCTTGGCATCGAGTTCGACGAGCCGACGGGTCACGCCCACAGCGCCCTTGCCGATGCGCGCGTGACCGCCAAGCTGCTCAAGCAGGTGATGGACGGGGACTACCGCGTGAGCCCGCGCGCCCAGGAAGTCCGCCAGCGGTGGGGGATGGGCGAGCGAGCTCAGACGCGCCTTTCTAGCAAGTGCCCCGAGCTGGGCGACCTGCTGCTGAAGCTGAAGGCGGCGGGAAGGTAGGGGCGTTAGCTGTCTGCATGGCGCGTGCCTGTCGCGTATCGTTACTCTTCCTGCTGCTTGGCAGGCAAGATGTAGACGTTCTCGGCGTCCACGGCGATCTGCGCGGGGCGGTTGTAGAGGGTGTCGATCTCCTTTACGCTCTGCTTGAACGGCGTGACGTCGGGCGTCTTTGCCTGATGGAGCTTTTCGAGGAGTTTCTCGGATTGCTTGTCGTTGAACTTTCCGATGCTCTCTCCTGCGCCTTCGAGCGCCTCGTCGATGAGTGTATGGTCGCCCACGGGGGTCTTTGCGATGGCGTGACCGAGCAATTTGCCCGCGGACGCGATACCGCCCAGCAGTGCCGCATCGACGGTGTCGACAGCCCCCGCTTCGAGTGCGTTGTAGCAGTCGGTGTAGAGCTCGCGGTACGCGATCGAATCAGCCTCGATTTTCGCAGTGGCGTCCGCGAGCTTTGCGGGCTCGAAGTTCTGGGCGAGCATGGGTTCGAGGAACAGCGAGAACGCGTGGATGTAGGTGGCGAGCTGGCAGTCTTTGAGGTAGTCGAGCACCTTGTCGAGGCGTCTGCCCAAGCCGTCTCGCACCTCGATGAACCCTTTCTTTTTCAGATCCGCCTGTGCCTGCGAGCGGAAGAGTTCCATGTCCTGCGCGGACGACTGCTTGATGTCGAGCACCTTCATATGGGCGTTTGCCATGTAGGTGGCGTTGCCGTAGTTGAGGCCGTAACCGTTGAGGATGTCTGCGAGCGTCTTGAGGTTGCCACGCATGTTGGCCTTGTCGCGCTGACGCATGTACTCGAACATTTCGTCGACGGACTCCTGGATGGAGTCGAGCTTTTGGTTTATCTGCGCGATTGCGGCTGCCATGAATAGCGATGTTGGATCGTAAGGCACCTGCGTGACGCTCGTGGCGATGTCGCCCTCGACTACGTGGAAGCGCGCCTGCCCAAGGCCCTTGGCGGCGTCGCGGTAGCCCCCTGTGAGACCGCTGCCGTCCTTGAACGTGTTGAGTTTCGACGGATCGAGCGGGCTACCATATTTGTCAGTCGCCTGGAGCAGCGTGGGCACACTCACCGTGTTGGTGACGGTGCGAAACATCGAGCGGAGCGAGGCGAACGCCACGCCGAGTTGGGGAATTCGCTCGAGCGGTAGCTTGATGGCGCCGGAGACGTCCACCCGCTTCTGAGTGAGCGCGAGGTGGATTTTGGTCGATGCGAGCTGTTTTGCCACGAGCTCCTCTCGGCCGTCGTTCGCCGAGGGTTTGGTCTCGTTGTCTGCCATAGCGCGCTCCTTGCTTACGTTGATAGTCGTGGGCATTATCTCATCGCCTGGTGGCTTGCTAGAGCGGGGTAGAGGCCGAGCGTCTGGCGAAACTCGTTAACTGATTGCATTTCAGTGGATTGGGTTGATTATAAGAGAAGGACGGCTATCCATCTGCCCTTCCCAGTTGAGTTCGCTTTGAGCTACTGTTCGTGCCTATGCTGCTTGGGCTCAAGCCTTCTCGCTGCCGTGAAGCAGGCCGTGGCCGCCATGGCCAATGCGATGCTGGCCATCCAAGTGGAGTCGCCGGTTGCAGCGAGCTTTGGTTCATCGGCTGTCGTGCGTCCCGACTTTTTTGTAGCCGCCTCGTCGGCGTCCTTTTCAGGAGTGGCAGGATCACTTTTGTTGTCGCCGGGTGAATCTACGTCGGTCTTTCCGCCCGCCTGCTCCCCTTGGGCCTTCCCCTCCACGGTGAAGGACGCATCGGTCGCCGTCCCGTCCTTCCAGACGGCCGTGACGGTGTGTCCGCCGCCGGCGAGCGTGTCCAGGTAGGACGGCCTGAGCTCGATAATCGTGCTGCCCCTGGTTGCGGTGTAGTTCTCGGCGGAGACCTCAGTTCCGTCCACGAGGAGACGCGTGAACTCATCGAGAGGACCGCTGAAGCGGAAGGTCAGACCGGCCTCGCCGTCCTTTGCATACGCCTGCCCGTCGCCCTTGGTGGCGGCATACAGCGGAGCGGTCACGTCGAAGGTGACGTCCCCCGCGTCGTCGACATCAAAGGTCTGAACGCCGGTCTTGCCGTTACGCTCGGCGTAGGCGGAGCTGTAGACGAAGGTCTCGTGGCCCGTCTTGTCGAGGACCGCGAGGGCTTGGATTTCAAACGAGCCCATCGAGAGCGACGTGGGGAACTCGATTTCGATATAGCCCCTTGCCGCATCGTAGCTGCAGCTCAACGTTTTGCGGGTCTTTAAAGAGTTCGGGTCCTCGACATAGCCGGGGTCGCCGAGGATCGGGGAGACAGACCTTACGCCGTCCGCGTCGCCTACATTGCAATAGATACGGAGGATCCCGCCGACGGGGACCCTCTTCGCGGAGATGGAAACGTTCGAGACCGTGGGCGGGTTCCGGTCGATCGCGCTGCCGGTCACCTCGAAGCACAGCTCGCTCGGGTCGCCAACCGAGAAAGTCGCGCCCGAAATGCCGTTGGCCCTGGCGTAGGAACTCTCGTACACATCGGTCTCGAACCCTAGGCCATCGGTGACCGAAAGGCCGATCAGCCTGTGCCTTCCGATCCTATTGCTGTCGAATGTGAGGTCAAACCCGTCGATAGACGAGCCTCCGTGATAATAGGCTGACGAAACAGAGCAGCCGTCGTCCGAATTCTCCCAGCCCTGCCGCAGTATGGGGGAAACGGAGCGAACGCCGTCGGCATCGGAGACGGTCCAAGAGATGTGGAAGTCGGCACCGGTTGCGACCTCCCTGCTCGAGAGCGACACGGAGGACACGGTCGGCGGGTTTTGGTCCTCGGGTCCCTCGGTCACCTCATACTCGAGGGGGTCGGTGGTGAAGGTCGGACAGTCGAGCCCCTTCTCCTCGGCATACGTCGTGTCGTAGACATCGGTAACCCATCCAAGACTATCGGTCACGCCGAGGCCGATGATCCGGTACCTGCAGGGCCGGTCGCTCGGGGAGGTGGAGATATCGAAGCCCGCGGTCGTGTTGCCGGTCGACGAGAAGGCGAGACGGGAACTGATTCCATGGTCTCCGGTATCGTTTTCGACAAGGACTTCGACTATGGGCGTGACGGACCGTACCCCGTCAGGGTCATCGACGCTATAGCCGACATGCAGCGTGGAGCCGGCCGTGACTGTCGTCGCGGATATCGTCACGTTGGAGATGCTGGGCGGGTTCGGGTCCGACGCGGCTAGGGCGGTTGAGGGCAAAGCAAGCGCTACGGTGGCGGACAGCGAGGCGAGCAGGCTAAGCGCGAAGCGCCTGGAGAATTTCAAGGAGGTCATTGGTGGTGCCGATCTTCCATAATTGTTGCAGCGATACCAGTATATCTTTGGCCCATGCTAGCCAGATGTTCTTTCCGCGAACGGCTCGTTAGTTTAGAGACGGCATATGGACGCCTGTCTCGTCCACGTTTCTCGTAAGGGCGATTATAAGGACATGAAGAGACTTTCTCGGAACAATCAATTGGGGATATCAAAGAAATGCTGGACGCCTCCTGATCGCTCAATGCCTTTGAGGTGAAATGCGGCGCATCGGCTACGTTGTTGAGATCATTTATCGAGCGATACGTCATTCCAGCTGAGGCCACCGTCATGAGGCTTCTGTTCCTACACCCCCCCGCAATCCCGCGCGCGGCACCCAACAGCGCGTACTCCCTCTCGCTCCACTGGCACAGCTCGGCAGTCTCGACGGCGTCGCGACACAGGTCCAGAAACACCTCAGCTCCCTCGCAGAAGCACTCGCGGGCAAAGTCACCCGAACCGCTTGCGACGCACGTGCCGTCGGCAAACAGCTTCCAGCTAGACAGCTCGCGCGAGTCGTCTCCAAGCAGCTTGATCTGCAGTACGTGCGGGTCGCCGGCGGTGTAGAGCTCTTTCTCGAGCGCCTGCACGGTAAAGCGCATCTGGTGGGGGAGACTGCTCTTGACCATGGCCGAGGCATAGCCGTTCGGCTTGTCCAGAAGATGCATTCGTTTTGGCTTGGCGGCTAGGTTGTGGAAGTTGCGCTCACTGCGCACAGAGAAATTGTCCATACGGACTCCTTTCATCGATGTTGGCAGGGCCACCGTGCCTCTTGGCCGGTTGGCGTCGGGATCGTGGAGCCAACTCTCTACCCCGACTCTGGATAAAACGCGCCCGCTGCTTGCGGGCACGATGGAGTCTATCAGCACGCGCGGACAAAGATCAACCCCGTGCGGCAATGAGCGCACGGGGTTGATCTGGTCTACGACCCTCAATTTTTGGCATTTGTTATTCGTCGTCTCCGTCGTTGGGATCGCCCTTGAGGGTGTTGATGTCCAGGTACTGGTTATCGTCCTCTTTTTGCTGGGTCTCCGACTCCGCTTGGGTGGGGCCGCGGAACAGCTGGAATCCCTCAAACGCAATGACGCCGAGCAGGGCAATGATAATGGCGATAAAGGCAACCTTGACTGCCTGCGGAAATTCCGAGAAACGCAGCGCCTTTTCCTCGGCGTAATAATCGGCGAAGCGCTCTTCGCCCGTGCTTTTGGTATATGCCGGCGCGGACGCGGCCTCCGGGCCATATTCCGGTGCAGGCGTGGCAGCGTACTGATCGTTGAGATAATCGCTCGATGCGGTGCCATAATCCTCGGTCTCGATGCGACCGGTGCCAGCATAGCCATCGGAATAATCGGAATATGCCGCACCGCCCTCATAGTCCGCGGCGCTCGTGTTGGCGGCAAAAAGCGGGTTAACTGGAACATCGAGCGCCGGCATGCCGGTAGAGGTCTCATCCAGATCGGTTGCAGCCCAGGAATCATGGCCAACCTGATGGGCAACGGGCTCATCGAGCCGTGTGACCGGAGGCTTGCGTGCCGCAGGAACGGGCAACTGCTGGGCGCTGTACATAACGGTGCTGTCGGCCGATTTGCCCTGCGTCGCCGCAGCGAGAAATGCCGCCGTCTCGGACGGGTCGCTTGCGGGGCGGGGAGCGGTCGTGGGCGCCGAAGTGGGTGCGGGCGTAGGCGCGGGCGTCGAAACAGGCGACTGCGCAGGAGTCGGCGCAGATGCGGACTTAGGTGCAAGTGCGGGATTGGGGCTTGACGGGCGAGCCCCGCCGCCCATGAGTTCGTCGGCGGTCCACGGGCGATCATCCATCACGTCGTCAAGGCTCAGCGAAAACAGGTCGTCTTCACCCTCATCGAACATGCGGTGCACATGTCCACCAATTGCCGGAATCAATCCGCGACCGGTGCATGATGCCTTGCTCAACGCCATTCTGTTCCATCCTTTCGAAATACTAATGACATCGATTATATGGAACTTCCCAAGCTGCTCGGTCTTGGATTCGTGCTTTCCAGAACTCGCGCCCAAAAGGGGAGGGGCAATCCAGGCGAGCGCTTACTTGTCGCCGGCCGCCGCCTTGGCCTCATTGAGGTAGCTATAGAAGCTGTACTTGGAGATGCCAAAGAACTCGCAGGCGCGCTCGCTCGACTTGGAAATGAGGAAGGCACCGCGACGGTCGAGGTAGCCAATGGCACGAATGCGCTCGTCTTTGGTCATGAGTGCCGCGGGCTTGCCCACAAACTGCTCGCACTCGTGCAGCAGGTCCTCGAGCAGGTCGCCGATGTTCTTGGTAATGGGCTCGGGCTCGGTATAGCCCGTGCCGCCGGTGCCGGTAAAGGCATCGAGCGAACGCTCAAAAGCCTTCATAAGCGTAATGTCAAAGTTGATGCCCAAAATGCCGACGGGCTTGCCCTCGTCGTTGCGGATAAAGATGGTAGAGGACTTGAGCAGCTTGCCATCGGTGGTTTTGGTGAGGTATGGCTCGCGGTCGTGCACGTCGGTGGTGCCCTCGTGCATGGACTCAAACACAATATGGCTGGGGCCGTCACCCAGTTTGCGCCCGCTGACGTGGCCGTTTTCGATCACTACGATGGAGTGGTCCACGTCCTCGGTCTCCAGATCGTGGACGACGACTTCGCAGTTGGGGCCAAATTGGAGCGCCAGACCGTGTGCGAGGCGCTTGTAAAACTCAATCTGTGACGGGGTCATGGGTGCCTTCCTAAAAATTAGTTTGGGCATACTTTGCCATAAACCACACCTGTTCGCAAATAACGAAAGCGTTGCTGCGTTATGTAACCGTTCGTCGGCGAAAAGGTACCGATTACGGCAACAAACAATTTGTTAGGTTTGCCAATCAAAAAGTGTGATAGAACAGTGCTAACAAACTTTTTGTTTGGCATCCACATAAAAGTTCAGTCGCATGAATGGGAATGGGCTGAAACGCGTATGCGGGGGCCGGCAAGAGAGGACTTAAGGAGTTCACCGTATGGCCGATAAGATCCAGTGGGCGGGCAACACGATGCCCAAGAGCGATGACAAGCACTTGGGAATCATGAGCCTCGACCACGTGAAGAAGGCCCGTGCCTTCCACCAGTCGTTCCCCCAGTACACCGTCACTCCGCTTGCCCGCCTGGACGGCCAGGCCGCGCGCCTGGGCCTGTCCAACCTGTGCGTTAAGGACGAGAGCTATCGCTTTGGCCTCAACGCCTTTAAGGTCCTGGGCGGCTCGTTTGCCATGGCCAACTACATTGCCGACGAGACCGGCAAGGACGTTGCCGAGTGCACCTTCGATTACCTGACCTCCGATCAGCTTGCCAAGGACTTTGGCCAGGCCACCTTCTTTACCGCCACCGACGGCAACCATGGCCGCGGCGTGGCATGGGCTGCCAACAAGCTCGGCCAGAAGGCCGTCGTGCACATGCCCAAGGGTTCCACCAAGCCCCGCTTCGATAACATCGCCGCCGAGGGCGCCACGGTGACCATCGAAGAGGTCAACTACGACGAGTGCGTGCGCATGGCCGCCGCCGAGGCCGACGCCTGCGAGCGCGGCGTCATCGTTCAGGACACCGCCTGGGAGGGCTACGAGAAGATCCCGTCCTGGATCATGGAGGGTTACGGCACCATGGCTTCTGAGGCTGCCGAGCAGCTGCGCGAGATGGCCATCAACCGCCCGACGCACGTG
>CAJLLB010000078.1 GCA_905207425.1 uncultured Collinsella sp. | reverse complement strand
CACGCTTGCGCCGCCGATGCCGTTCTTGCCGTGGATAAGCGTGGTGGACGCCGGCGGCGTGTAGGGTTCGGTCGCCTTCACGGGACGATCGGCGCCCAGGTACACCGGCACCTCGGGACGACCCAACAGGTCGAGCACCGCCAAGCAGTTGTGCGCCGACTGCTCGACGCGCACGTTGCCAAAGCACGTGGTGATGCCGACGAGCTCCACCTCGGGGCTCGCGATGGCATAGGCAAGCGCCATCGCATCATCCACACCCATATCCAGATCAAGGATCAGCTTCTTGGTTGCCATTGTTCTACTCCGCTTCTCCGTCTACATCCAAACCGTCTAAACCAAACTTGTGCTCGACTTCCGCACGCGTGGGAATTGATTGCTGAGCGCCCAGGCGCGACACCGTCACCGCCGAGGCGCGAGCGCCCGCCGCCATGCACTCAAAGAGCGGCAGGCCCTCCAGGCGAGCCGCGGCAAGCGCACCGATAAATGTATCGCCCGCGGCCGTCGTATCGACCAACGTGCTCGAGAGCGCCGGCATGCGCAGCGGCTCGCCGTCATCGCCGAGCGTAACCGACCCGGCGCCGCCCAACGTGATGACCGCAGCTCCGGCACCCTTGGCGAGCAGGGCATTGAGCGCCGCGACGCAGCTCGCATCATCCGCGGGCAAGATGCCCGTCAGCACCTGGCACTCAGTCTCGTTGGGACAGACCAGGTCGACCGCAGGCCAGGCCTCCGCAGGCAACTCGCAGGCAGGCGCCGGATTAAAGACCGTATAGAACCCGAGCTCGTGAGCGCAAACAAGCGCCTCGGCCGTCGTCGCAAGGTCACATTCGCCCTGGGCGATAAAGACGCTTCCGGCAGCCGGGGCAATATCGCTGGCGTCTCCGTCGAGCTCATCGGCTACCAGACGCCTCAGCGCGCGGGCAACATCCTCGCCCGCGAGCGCATGGTTGGCACCCGGCGACAGCACGATGCGGTTGTCACCCTCGCAGCGAATGATGGTCGCCGTTCCCGTCTCCACGTCATCGCGACGCGCTACAAAGACACAGTCCACGCCGGCGTCTTGGAGCCCCGCCACGAGCGACGTGCCAAATGCGTCGCAGCCGACCGCGCCGATCATATGCGTGTGCGCGCCCATGCGCGCAGCAGCTACGGCCTGGTTGGCGCCTTTGCCGCCGGCGTTGGTGATAAACCCGCTGCCGCCAACGGTCTCGCCCGCACGCGGCATGCGCTCGCACGCCACCGAAAGGTCCATGTTCATGCTGCCGAACACCGCAACGATGCCGCTATCTGCCATGGAAACCTCCTCGTCCGCGGGCTCTGCACCCGCCGTTGGCCGTCAATCGTGCGCTCTCGCGCCTCTATAACTTTAGTTCACTTTGATGTGGACGCGCGCTTGAGCTTGCGCCGGCAGCAAGCATTCACAGGAGCAGGCGGTTACAATGAAGACGTGCTGATTATTCTCGTCATTGGATGATGTTTTATGGAACAATTCCCGCGATCGAGTTCGCGCAGTTCACGCCACGCGAGCGATCAACAAGCGCCGCACGAACGTTCGCGCGCTAACCGACAAGCCACCGAGCCGCGCCACGCCGCAGGCTCTCATCGTGCGCCCGCCAACAAGGGTGCCCACACCAACAGCGCCGCAAAAGAACAGGCGCCCACGCGCCCCAAATCTCGATATATCCCCGCCCTCGACGGCCTGCGCACGCTCGCCGTCGTCGCGGTAGTGCTCTATCACCTCAACCTCACATGGGCACAGGGCGGCCTGCTTGGCGTCACGATTTTCTTTGTGCTCTCGGGCTATCTGATCACGCGCCTGCTCATCAACGAAGTGTCAAAGACCGGCCGCATCGACCTCAAGAGCTTCTGGATTCGCCGCATCCGTCGACTGTTCCCCGCCGTGGTAACCGTTGTGGTGGTGACCTGCGCGCTGTGCACCATCTTTAACCATGTGATGCTCACCAAGATGCGCCCCGACATCCTGCCGTCGCTGCTGTTTTTTAATAACTGGTGGCAGATTGCCCAAAACGTCTCGTACTTCAATGCTCTGGGCGACCCCTCGCCGCTCACGCACTTTTGGTCGCTCGCCATCGAGGAACAGTTCTACCTGATTTGGCCGCCATTGCTGTTTGCCATGGTATCCATGCATGTGAGCAAGCCCAACACGCGCCGCGTGGTTCTGGGCCTTGCCGCGGTATCTGCCCTCGCCATGATGGTGCTCTACAATCCCGCCGCCGACCCCAGCCGCGTGTACTACGGCACCGACACCCGCGTGTTCTCGCTGCTACTGGGTGCCTGGATGGCCTTTATCCCCGATCGCGACCTGGCGCCGGTGCGTCTCGCTCATCGTTTGGGGCTCAATCGCCTGGCTGGCGCCGCCAAGCACGGCAAGAAAGCCGAGGACAAGCCTGACAAGAAGGCCGACGAATCAGCCGATACCGCCCTGGCACAGCCGAGCGCCCTCGTGCGCTTTTGGTCCTCGCCCGCATCCATCGATGTCTTAGGCGTCGTGGGTCTGGTTGGCCTTGCCGCCATGGTCGCACTCACCAACGGCTACACCGCGTTCCAGTATCGCGGCGGCACGCTGTTATGCTCCATCCTCACGCTCATGGTCATCGCAGCCTGCGTGCAGCCCCAGGGAATGGTTGCCCGCGCGCTGTCCGCCGAGCCGCTCGTGTGGGTTGGCAAGCGCTCGTACAGCATCTACCTGTGGCACTATCCACTGCTGCTGCTCATGAACCCGGTCGCCAACATCAGCGATACGCCCTGGTGGCAGTACATCTTGCAGGTACTTGTGGTGGTCGCCGTAGCCGAGTGCTCCTATCGCTTTATCGAGACGCCGTTTAGGAAGGGCGCCTTTGGACGCACCGTTTCCGAGCTCCGCGAAGGCACCACCACGCCCGCAAACTGGGTGCGCGCGCATATTCCCGTGTGCGCCGTTTGCGGCGTCGTGCTTGTCGTGGCGCTGGGTGGTCTGGTCTTTGTGCCCGACACATCCGCGCTGAGCGGCGAGGGCGCCGAAATCCTAAACAAGGAAGCCAAAAATGCAAAACCCCAGGACCAGCAGGCGGCCGATGACACCGACAAGGACAACGACGGCTTCCCCGACGGATCCTACGACCTGCTGATGATCGGCGACTCCGTGTCGCTGCGCGCCGTCGATTCCTTTGACGGCGTGTTCCCCCACAGTCACATCGATGCCGAAAAGGGCCGCCAGTTCGATGCGGGCCGCACAACATTTGAGGGTTATATCCAGCAGAACCTCGCCGGCAAGATCGTAGTCTTTGCGCTGGGCACCAACGGCCTGGTGACTGACGCCCAGATTGACGCCATCATGGCCGATGCCGGCAATCAGCGCACCGTCGTATTTGTAAACACGCGCAGCCCGCAGCCATGGGTCGGCGCCACCAATCAGGCCATCGCCAACGCCGCCACGCGCTATAAAAACGTGCGCGTTATCGACTGGTACGGATATAGTGCCAACCGCAACGATCTGTTCGACGGCGACGGCACGCACCTTTCGAACGCGGGCGTGGCCGAGTACCTTAAGCTCATCCACGATGCCGTCAAGAAGGACCTGCCCGTGCATCCCGAGGACCACGTTAACGATCCGCAGCCGACGGCCGTCAAGTCCGCCGCCGACGCACTCGTCAACGCGCTCGCCTACAAACCGCACAAGCTAGGCACCGACAAGTAACACACTGTCAAATCCGCTTGCACCCGGAGGGGGCGGCGGCCACAACCGACGCCCCCTCCGGCAGTTAGGGACGTTCCATATGTGCCGGCACTTAGGGACACTCCTGACGCGGTCGATGAATGCCCTTCCGAGGCCGAATTCTGAGTTCCTCGCCACCCCGAGTGTCGTCTGCAAGCCCCGCACCCGCAGCAAACACCCCAAGGTTGCTCTTTTCGAGCCGGCCCCAAAGGGGCCGTGGGCAAAAAATGCCAAATATGAGTACTGATACCATTTTAGTAACAGGCAAAATTGCCCAAAATGGCGTTCTTTCGGTCGCCATACCCCTTTGGTCCGAACAGAATGATCGGTTTAAAACCTGGCTGTATCGATATTAATGAGCAGATACTTTAGTTATGTTCATTATCTTCTTTGTCTTAATTGCCACTGGATTAACAACAGTACTCATATTTGGCATTTTTTGCCCACACATATATAACCGACCCCCTACAACAGGCAAAAAACAGGCCGCAGCCCATGGCCACGGCCCGCTCGAAACCCAAAAGAGGCGCTACGCGCTGTAGCCCATCGCCTGCAGCACAAACATGACGACCGTCAGTACCGTAATCACACCGATAGTCGCCCAGGTGAGCACATTCCACACGCGGCCATTGCGGTTGGCGCCCATAATGTGTCGATCGGCGGCAATAACCACCTGGAACACCAAAACCACGGGCAACAGCACGCCGTTAATGACCTGCGAGGTCATCATAATCTGGAACAGGTCAACACCGGGCATAAGCACCAGCACGGCAGAGATGCCGATGATGGCCGTAATGATGCCGCGATAGACCGGGGCCTCGTCCCAGCTGCGATCGGCACCGCGCTCCCAGCCAAATGCCTCGCAGATGGCGCTGGACGTAACGCCTGGCAGCACACAGGCGGCCAAGAAGCTCGCCGCGACCAGGCCCGAGGCAAACAGCACCGTGGACCACTGGCCCGCGATAGGCTCCAATGCGCGGGCGGCATCGGCAGCGTCGCTAATCTGAATGCCTGCAGGGAACAACACCGTACCGGTCGTGATGATAATAAAGCCGGCGATGACATCGGCGGCAATCGAGCCGCTCACGGTGTCAATACGCTGCAGCACGATATCGTCCTCGCCCGCATTCTTATCGACCACGTTGTTCTGTGCCAAGAAGATCATCCACGGTGCGATGGTGGTACCGATCGTTGCGACCACAAGCGACACGTAGCTGGGGTCGTTTTGAATGTTGGGCACAACCAGGTCGACCGCCACCTCGCCCCAGCTGGGACCAGCCATAAATGCAGCAACAATGTAGGTCACAAACACACAACTCACCAGCAGCAGAATCTTCTCGATGCGCTGGAAACTACCCGACATGGTAAGCATCCAAACCAGCAGTGCCACCAGCGGCACCGAGATGCTCGCCGGCACGCCAAAGAGGGCAAGGCCGCTCGCGATACCCGCAAACTCCGAAATGGTCACGGCTGTATTGGCGATCAGCAGCGCCGCCATGGCCAACACGCTCCTGCGCACGCCAAAGCGCTCGCGGATGAGCGAGGCCAAGCCCTTGCCTGTGACGCAGCCGCAACGCGCCGCAGTCTCCTGCGTCACGATGAGCAGCACGGTCATGACGGGAAGCATCCACAGCATCTTGTAGCCATAGCTGGCACCGGCGCTGGAATACGTGGCGATGCCGCCGGCGTCATTGCCCGAAAGCGCCGCCAGAAGGCCAGGGCCCATGGCGCCAAAGATGGCCGCGATGGTCAGCTTTTGCTTGGTGCTCGCCTTTTGCTTCGTGTTTTGCACGCGACCACCTAACCCATGACTGACATGGTGAGCAGAACCGCGGCGATGCAGTACGCCACACACGAGATCATGACGGCAATGACGTTCATGGCGGTGCCCGATGTATTGAGGTCGTGCTCGTCACGCCAGAACAACACCATCAGGTAAATCACGGCGCTCATGTTGCCGATCAGGCAGACGATGGCCGCGATGTTAAAGCAGCCGGTAAAGAGCTGCTCTTCAAACATGGGCGCGTCGAGGAATGCGGCGGTGCGCACCAGCTGGGCGCATAGGTAGGTCACGAGCGACAGAATCAGGCCCATGCCCGTGCTCTGGAAGAAAAATCCCAGATACGGCTTGGGCTCATCGTCATGGCCGTCGTATTCCAAGAAGTAGTTCTTGACAAACGACACCATACGCGAGGCAGCCAGCAGCACGAGCGGCATGGCGCACATGGGGAACACCACCAGATGCGCCGAGCCCAGCGCCGTCCCAAGCACCGTTGCCATGATGCACGAGGCAATGCCCCACACGACAACCCAGTACTGGCGATGCACAAACCAGCTGAGCACATTCGTCGAATCGTCGGACGCGCTATCGCCCGAGCCAACGCCTGCGATCTGCAGGTCCTCCTGGTGCTCCTCGGCGATAACATCCATGGCGTCGTCAAAGGTCACGATACCCAAGATGTGACGGTTCTCGTCGCAAACGGGAATGGCAACCAGGTCGTACTTGGTCATCTCGTCCGTTACGTCTTCCTGGTCATCGTCGGGCGACACATAAACCAGGTCGCGATAGGCCAGCTGGCCCAGCGTGGCGTCGCGGTCGGCCACGATCAGCGTGCGCAGCGAAAGCACGCCGGTGAGCATGCCGCTCGGGTCCTCGGTATAGACGTAGTAGACGCTCTCGAAGTCCTCGTCGAGCTTGCGAATCGCCTCGATGGCGTCACCGACCGTCGCTGTGGCGGGCAGGGAGACAAACTCCGAGGTCATGATACGGCCGGCGGTGTTGTCCTCATAGCCCAGCAGGTTACGAATCGCCTTCTCCTCCTGAACGCCCATCAGGCGCAAAAGCTTCTCGGCCTTCTCGTAATCGAGCTCGTCGATCAGGTCGGCGGCGTCGTCCGGGTCCATCATGGCCAGCATCGACGATGCGTCCGTGTCGGACAGGCCCTCGAGCATCTCGGTCATAAGCTCGTCGTCATCGAACTCCGAGATGGCCTCGGCGGCCTGGGCGGTATCGAGTTGCGCGAACACCTGCGCACGCAGGCGCGGGTCGAGCTGTTCGATAATGTCGGCAATGTCGGCAGGGTGCAGCTCTCCAAGCGTCTTGTGCGACACCGAAAGCTGGATGTTTTTAGTCGAACGATCGAGCAGGTCCATGTAGGACCAGGCGATGATATCCTCGCCGAGCGGTTTGCCCAGGTGCTTCATAAAGCCCTCGACGACATGCTCGAGTGCGGGGCTGATCGCGCGCAGTAGACCGCGGGCGCCAACTTCGGCACCCAGCAGACGCAGCTGATTTTCGCCCGACATGGAAAACTTGATGTCGTTTACGCGCACGACCTTCATGCCCTGCGTGTCGACAATCTGCTTGTTGAGCACGTCGCGGGCGAGCAAGAGTTCGGTCGGCTGCAGGTACGAAAAACGGATTTCGGTGGCCGGCGACTTAAGGTGCACACCCGTCTCGTCGATACGGTCGACCCATTTGCGCCAGCTGATCATAAATGGCGTCTTGCCGGGTCCGCGGAACGCGAGCGACGTCACGTGCGGAAAAACTTCGCCGGTAGCAATGCCAAAATCATTCACAACGCCGAGCTTTTCGCCATCGACGTCCAAGACCGGCAGTTTGAGCATCTCACTCAGATAATTCACTGGTGCTCCCCATCATTATCCCTTCGGACTGCGGCCATGCCGGCGCGCCATCCGTGGACTATTAGATATGTATACGCATGCGCGGGCGGCACGCCGCTCGGCGCTCACACCCCGTACATGCGCAAGAAGCACCTGCATGGGGTCATCGACTGTATGGTCGAGGTTTGGATTTCACCTGCAGCCTTTCTCTTGACCCTTGTTATCCGCAGTAACTATAGCATCAGCATCGCGCCGTGGCGCCAAATTTATGCTCCAAACATCGCAGGCATATCAAACGCTGACGTATCCGTGACATAGTCATTGGAGACGTTCTTACATGACTAATCTGTGGTGTCGTCGTCTTCGGGGAGCTGGGGGAACACGGCGTTTTTGGGCATGGTGACCTTCGTCAGCGAGGTGAGTTTTTTGCTCAGCGATGTATCCGTCTTGACCAGATCGCTCAATGTCACGATTTTGTAGCCGTCGGCAATAAGTCCGTCGATAATTTGCGGCAGCGCCTCGAGCGTCTGCTCGGCACATCCATCGTTGTCGGTCAGCAGCACAATGTTGCCCGGCGTCACCGAATCGAGCACCGTCGAGACCTGCTCGTCGGCACCGTTGAGCAGCCAGTCGCCCGAATCGATATTCCACGAGACTACGGCAGACACCAGGTCCATCGCATCAATCCAGTTTTGTTCGTCAAAGGCTGCATAGGGAGCACGCAAAAGCATCGTCTTCACACCGGTCGCGGACTTGATCGCCTCGGTGCCCTTCGAAACCTGCTCGCGCACCGCATCGCGGTCCTGGCCCTTGAGCGATTCGTCACGGTAACTGTTGGAGCCGACCTCGCAGCCGGCATCGACAATCGCCTTGGCCGTGGCGGGCGAGGCCTCGGCCGCATCGCCCGACAGGAAGAACGTCGCGGTGACGCCCTTTTCCTTGAGCACCTGCAAGATCTGCTTGGTCGCTCCGCTCGGGCCCTCATCAAACGTCAGCGCCACGTACTTTTCGTTGCCCTTGGGCGCCACGCTCGCGCACTCGACCACGCAATCGGTGGCGGGCACGACCTCGCCGCGGTCCTGCGTCTTGCCAGATTGCTCGCCGACCCACACCTCAGAGCGACCCTGGATACCCCACGTCTTGACGTACTCGATGGCACCCGTGCCCTCAACCTTGAGCCTGGGCTCGATAACCGTCGCCTGGACCTCGTGCTTCTCGTACGTGTCGCGGCCGTCTTTGACCGTTACCTTCTCGCCGCCCGTAAGCTCGCGGCTTTTCCACTTGCCCTGTTTTATGCGCTTGCCGTCCACCTTTACCGACAGCTTTTCGCCGCCATGGCGGGTCAGCACGCTGTCGTCAACAGCCAGCAGGTCCCCGGCATCGTAGGTATCGGCCAGCTCCTGGTCGTCGATGAGATTTTGCAGCGTAGAGCCGACGCGCACCGCAGTCTCCTGGCCATTGAGGACGACATCCACGCTGCGGTTGACGTAGCCCACGACGGCAGCGATAAACAACACGAGCGCACAACCCACGGCAATAAGCGCATAGGGCAGGCGAGACGAACGACGGGGCGTGCGGCTGTTGCCGATGCGAGCGCTGCGGTCGCTAAAGCCGCGGCTATGGTTGAGATACATCGCGCCGGGCTTACGGTGACGCTTGCGCCGACCGCTGGGCAGCTGCCCCAGGTCGCGGCGCGCCGTCGGACGCGCACCCGAGCGCCTGTTTAAGTTAGATCCGTTTTGGCGCATGTGCCCTCCCCCATAAACACAGCGAGCCGGAGCAACATGTCTCCGGCTCGCCTCCCATCATTTGGTACGTCGCTATTTGCTAGCTTTTGACGAGCCCCCGCTCGCCTTTTGATATTCGTCCTT
>CAJLLB010000077.1 GCA_905207425.1 uncultured Collinsella sp. | reverse complement strand
GCGCGTTTTATCGTAGAGCTGCCGGTACGTCTGCCTGGGGCGGAGACAGATGTGCTTTCCAGTGTGCCGTTGCCATACAGCGGCGATTCCCGCGAAACGATGCTTCGCATCGAGCTTGCAGAACTGCCGCTTGCGCAAGTGCTTCCGCGGCAAGCCCGAGCACGTCGAGCACTTTATGCTCTTTGTTGCCGAGCAGCTGCGCGAGGTCATGGCGAGCCTGGGCTTCCGCACCGTCGACGAGATGGTCGGCCATCCCGAGTGCTTGCGCCAGATTGAGGTCCCGGGCAACCGCAAGGCCAACCTGCTCGATCTGTCGCCCGTGCTGGCGAGCGCGACCTGCGAGTTCGGTGCCCACATCCCGGGTGCCGACGGTCGTCACTTCCTGCCGCAGATGGCTGCGGACAGCGAGCTCGAAAAGACGCTCGACTCCACGTTGTTTGTGCCCTATACGGCCGATGCCCGTGCGCACCTGCGTCCGATTCGCTTCCGCGCCGATATCGCCAACGTCAACCGCTGCGTGGGCACCATCTTGGGCAACGCGGTGACCAAGGCGCATCCCGAGGGCCTGCCCGCCGGCTCCATCACCATCGATTGCGATGGTTCGGCCGGTCAGAGCTTTGGCGCCTTCCTGCCGCGCGGCATTACGCTCAACGTGTGCGGCGACGCCAACGACTACTTTGGCAAGGGCCTTTCGGGCGGCGAGGTGTCGGTGCGCCCCAACCCGCATGCGACCTACAAGTTCGATGAGAACATCATCGTGGGCAACGTTGCGTTCTTTGGCGCCACGAGCGGCCGCGGCTTCATTAACGGCCTGGCAGGCCAGCGCTTTGGCGTACGCAACTCCGGTGCCACGGTGGTGGTCGAGGGCTGCGGCAACCATGGCTGCGAGTACATGACGGGTGGTCTGGCGCTCATCCTGGGCGAGGTCGGGCAGAACTTCGCCGCCGGCATGACGGGTGGCGTGGCCTATGTCTTTGACCAGTACGGCACGCTCAATGCCCGTGTGAACCACGAGAGCGTTGAGCTTAAAGCCCCGACGGCCGGCGAGCTGGCGCAGATTCGCGAGCTCATCCAGGAGCACGTGGACGCGACGCAGAGCCCGCGCGGCATTAAGCTGCTCTACAGCTTTGAGACGATGAGCAAGCACTTTGTGAAGGTCATTCCGACCGAGTACGAGCGCGTGCTGGCGATTGTCGCCGCCGCCGAGGCCGTCGGCAAGACGCATGCGCAGGCCGAGGAGCTGGCGTTTGACATTGTGACCGGTCGCGCGAGTGCCGCGGATGTCGCTCGCTTTGATGTGGCGGGTGGTGTCGCTGGTGCTATGCCCGCCGCCGCCAGCTCCGTTGCTTCGACCAAGAAGGAGGCGTAAGTGCCATGGGTAAGCCCGGTGCTTTTCTTGATATCGATCGCGTGACCCATGAGCTGCGCCCCGTGGAGGAGCGCAGCCGCGATTTCGATCCGCTGTACGTGGAGCTCGACGACGACGCGCGCCGTGTCCAGGCGAGCCGCTGCATGATGTGCGGTGTGGCGTTTTGTCAGATGGGCGCGAGCTTTGGCAAGGCACGTCCGAGCGGTTGTCCGCTGCACAACCTGATTCCCGAGTGGAACGAGCTGGTGTACCGCGGCCGTTGGGACGAGGCCGCCGAGCGCCTGTCACTCACCTCGCCCATGCCCGAGTTCACGAGTCGCGTGTGCCCGGCGCTGTGCGAGGCCGCATGCAACCTGGGCTCGGTCGATGGCCAGCCCACGACGATTCACGACAATGAGCGCGCGATCAGCGACCATGAGTGGGCCAACGGCGGTCCGCGCCGCTTTGAGCCGGCAGGGGAGGGCGCACCCACGGTTGCCGTGGTGGGCTCCGGTCCTGCTGGTCTGGTGGCAGCATGGGAGCTTGCGCGTCGCGGTGCCCGCGTGACGGTGTTTGAGCGTGACGACCGCCCGGGCGGCCTGCTCATGTACGGCATTCCCAACATGAAGCTCGAGAAGTCCGTGGTCGAGCGTCGCGTGGCGCTTATGCGCGAGCTGGGCATTGCGTTCGAGCTGGGTGCCGACGTGAGCGATCCTAAGGTTGCCGCCAAGCTCGATGGCTTTGATGCCGTCGTGGTGGCTGCTGGTGCCCGCGCCCCGCGTGGGCTTTCGGCTGCGAACATCGATGCGCCCGGCGTGGTGTATGCCGTGGACTACCTGACGGCTTCGACCGTCTCGGTGCTCGATGGCGGCGAGCCCGCGGTGAACGCGCGCGGCCTGGACGTTGTGGTCATTGGCGGCGGCGATACCGGTAACGACTGCGTGGGCACCGCGGTACGTCAGGGTGCGCGCAGCGTGCGCCAGTTTGAGTTCTTGCCGGCGGCGCCTGATGCGCGCGCGGCGAGCAACCCCTGGCCGCAGTGGCCCAACGTGAAGAAGACCGATTACGGCCAGCAGGAGGCCATCGCTGCCATGGGCGGCGAGATGCGCGCTTGGGGTGTGGATACGCTCGAGGTACTGTTGGACAAGAAGGGCGCGGCCGCGGGCCTGCGCGTGGTCGATCTGGATTGGTCGGCTGGCAAGCCCGAGCGCATCGCGGGCTCCGAGCACGAGGTGCCGGCCCAGCTGGTGCTCATCGCCTGCGGCTTTACGGGTCCCGAGCATGGCGTGTTCGACGCCGTTGGCGTGCCTGTTGCCACCGCTGGTCGTCCGCTGCCGGTGATGGCTACCGAGGGCTCGCACCTTGCGGCCCGTGTCGACGGCGTCGCCGCGGATGCCGCGCCGGTGTATGTGGCGGGTGATGCTCGCAACGGCAGCTCGCTCGTGGTGAACGCTATGGCCGATGCCCTGGCCTGCGCGGCCGAAGTCGCCGATGCGCTGGAGCTGTAAAGTAGTTATTTAAGAGTGTCCCCAATGACTAGTCATTTTTTGTCTAGTCGTTGGGGACACTCTTTGCGAGCGATTTGCCCGTTTGTCGACGTACGGGTGTTTATTTGTTGACTTCTTGGGCTGTGGTCACCTGTTGTTTCTGTGGTGGCTGCGGATATCTGGCTCAAAAGGGCGGGTTGGCCGTCTATGTTTACCTGCGGTTTTGTTGTGGTGTGCATTTTCGGTCAAGCTTTTCGTCAAGTGTTTGGTCAGCATCTGGTTTGCAGCCGGAGGCCTATTTTGCCCGCGCTGGTCGTGGCTGCCCACCCTCCTCGTAAGCTCAAATTGAGGTCCATCAGTTTGAGGAGGATGCCATGACTGACCAAGTTTTTGACCGAGCGCAGCTGGCCGAAGCCGTCGGCAACGATATTGCCGACATGGCTCACTTTTGGATGCTGCGGAAGTTTCAATTCCTGGAGCCGGCGCGCGAGCAGTTCGAGATTATCGTCGATCCGTGGCTCAGCTATTGCGAGGAACCTTCTCAAAACGAAATCATGGCCTACAACATGGCGTTTACCGATTGGCTGCTGTTTGAGCGCCCCTATTACCACGGCAAGACGCTGTTGGAGCTGTATGTGGACGAGCCGCCAGCGTCAATTTCTCCTGCTTCGCTCGGGCGACTTAAGCAGGTGCGTGACACGCAGTATTTCTCGCGCTTTGGCATTTTGGACAAGGATTCCGCGACTGGCATGGTCGTGCTGAAGGACACGCGCACCGACCGTCGCTTTGACGTCTACGACCCACATATCGTGCAAAAGGAGCACTGGAACGATGGTGCGATTGCGGTGCGGCTCGCGTGCGTCGACGATGTCTGGCTGACGGCGGGGCAGCTCTACCTGTATGACATCGCGCGCCTGAGTGACACGGCGGTCGACGGGCCGGGCGCGGTGCATCCCGAGGACCTAGAGGACGGTTTCGACACCTCGTGCATCAGCTTCTTTTTGCGCCTGGTCCGCGACATCATGGGTGCCCAGGGGCGCTACGTAAAGTCCCTCAACATCTACGAACAAGAATGGGAGTAGGGGATGTGACTGGTGTCGCCCTACAGCCCTGACTTTGTCTCAATCTGTAACGTTTAGCGGCAGAAAACCGGTCTAACTGTTACAGATCGAGACGTTTGGCACCTGGTTGGGGGAATGTCTCAATCTGTAACATCTACAAGCCCAAATTCGACCTACCTGTTACAGATCGAGACAAAGGTTGGCGGCTGCCGAAAGATCCTGTTCTGTAACAACTAGAGGCTCAAAGACCGTCTTCCTGTTACAGATCAAGACATTTGTCAGCGGAGGCAACAGCGGCGATGGTCCATTTGTCTGACGTGGTGGTGATGAAAGTGTCTAATACCGATCTCAAACACAAACATGCGACTCGCAACACGCTGGCGCGGAACAGGATGCTCGCGCGGCTCACGGAGACGACCGAGCAAGGTGCGCTGCTTGCAACGCATGACAGCACCGAGCTCATGTGGCTGCGGCGCCATGTTGGAACCGACGATATCGCGGAGCTCGAGCCTTACCTGTTCTGTTTTCAGCATGATTGGGATGCATTGACGCCGGCGGAGCGAGCGCTGAGGACTATCAAAGGGCTTGCGGAATTTCATCCCGATTGGGCGTTTTGGGGCTATGACGCGGCGCTTTTGTGGGGTTTGGAGGTGCCGAATGATCTGCTCGGGCCGCGTTATCTTGTTAAGACGGGTTGTTCGGTGACGTTGAGCAACGGGTGCAGGTTGTTGCGTCCGCAGATGGCGGGCGCGCTCGAGCGCGTCGACGGCGTGCGGGTGACGTCGTTTTGGCGCACGGTGGAGGATTGTCTGCTGCGTGCGCCGTTCTCCTACGGGTTGGCGATTGCCGATTCTGCACTGCGGGCGAAAGGCGTATCACGTGGGGATTTGTGCGAGCGCCTCCACGCCGATTGCGAGGGCAGGCGAGGGTATCGCAGGGCACAGGTGATTGCGTCGTATGCGGACGGGCTGTCCGAAAACGGCGGCGAGTCTCGCTTTCGGGCGTTCTTTATTGCATACGGTTTTCCGGTGCCAGAGTTGCAGGTGGAGTTTCGTGATCCGCTCGATTCGAATCAGGTATTTCGAGTCGACTATTTCTGGAGGCTCGAGGACGGAACGTGCGTGATTGGCGAGCTCGATGGAAAGGGAAAGTATACCCTGCAGGATGGTGGGGGTCGGGAGTCGGTCGACCCATTCGTGGCAGAACGTCAGCGGGAATCTCATTTGACAATGCTCGGGCATAAGGTGCTTCGGTTTACGTTTAACGAACTCAAAGACCCGGGGAAGCTGGTCGAGAAAATGAGGCTGGCGGGTATTCCTCGGCAGGCTGAATTGGCTGAGGAGTGGAGACGCCAGTGGTATGGGCACTGAGAGGTTTTGTCTCGATCTATAACGTTTAGAGGTTGTTTGAGTCCGTAATTGTTACAGATCGAGACAAACCGGTGAAACATCGACCGAATGTCTCGATCTGTAACATCAAGGGGCCCAATAACCCTGCACCTGTTACAGATCGAGACATTCCCTGGTGTCGCTGGGGTGGGGCTGTAACGCATTCCCTTCCCCGCATCTCATCCTTTCTCCGTTAACCGATATGTCCGCAGCAACTCTGCCGCGCTGGGCGATAATGGACAAATGTTCAAGTTAATCGTGAGGGAGGAGCTCGATATGGCGACTGCCGATCGTCCCACGTTGTTTATCAATGCGACCGTCCTGGATGGTTCGGAACATATGGAGCCGCAGCCCGATATGGCCGTGGCCGTTGAGCGCGGTGTCATCACCTGGATTGGTCCGAGCGCCGTGGCGCAAGCACCTGCAGGTGCCGAGGTTATCGACCTGGCCGGCGCGTACCTCATGCCGGGTCTCATCAATATGCATGTGCATCTGTGCGGTTCGGGCAAGCCGGTTTCGGCGGGAGATGCCGGCGCGCTGATGAAAAAGCTCGACAATCCTGTGGGCCGCTCCATCGTGCGCCATATCCTCAAGGGCAGCGCTCAGCAGCAGCTGGCAAGCGGCGTGACCACGGTGCGCGGTGCAGGCGACCCGCTGTTTGCCGACATCGCCGTGCGCAACGCCATCGACACCGGTAAGTATCAGGGTCCGCGTCTGGTGGCACCAGGAACGGGTGTCACGGTGCCGGGTGGCCACGGTGCGGGCCTCTTTGCGCAGGTGGCTAACAGCCCCGCAGAGGCGGCCGAACAGGTGCGCGACCTGTATGCGCGCGGCGCCGACGTCATCAAGCTGTTCGTGACGGGTGGCGTGTTCGATGCGACCGAGGTAGGCGAGCCGGGCGTGCTGCGCATGCCGGTCGATGTCGCCGCGGCGGCGTGCAAGGCGGCGCACGAGGTTGGCCTTCCGGTCATGGCCCATGTCGAGAGCACCGAGGGCGTGAAGGCTGCGCTTCAGGCCGGCGTCGACACAATCGAGCACGGCGCTCCGATGACCCCCGAGATCCTGGAACTGTACCGCGGCGCCGCGGGCACGCAACTTGAGGGGCGTGCGCCCAGCGTTACCTGTACGATCAGCCCGGCGCTGCCGTTTGTGTTGCTCGACCCGGAAAAGACCCATTCGACCGATACGCAAAAGAAGAACGGCGACATCGTATGCTCGGGCATTATCGAGAGTGCTCGTGCGGCGCTGGAAGCCGGTATCAAGGTAGGCCTGGGCACGGACTCGAGCTGCCCGTTCGTGACGCAGTACGACATGTGGCGCGAGGTGGCCTACTTTGCCAAGTACGTCAAAGTGAGCAATGCCTTTGCGCTGCATACGGCCACGCAGGTCAATGCCGAGCTGCTGGGCCTGGGCGGTGAGACCGGTACGATCGAGTGCGGCAAGGCGGCCGACATTTTGGTGACGCGCGAGAACCCGCTCGATGACCTGTGCGCTCTGCGTGAGCCGATGCATGTGATGTGCCGCGGTGACTTGGTGCGCAAGCTCAAGGTCAAGCGTATCCCTGAGGTTGACGCGGAGCTCGACGCGATTATGGCCATGCCGGCAGAAGCCCTGGCAGAGGAGCTCGCTCGCGACGGCGTGGCGTAGACGTGAAAAAGGGACAGCCCCTTTGTCACATTCAAAAAAGCCGAGGTCTCAACACGAGGCCTCGGCTTTTATTTTGTCCTATGGCGTAGCGTTTAGGAGCGGGTTTCCATCTTGGCGTGGCACTTGGGGCAGGTGACGCGGATCTTACCCTTGCCCTTGGGGACGGACAGCATCTGGCCGCAGTTGGGGCACTTGAGGTATGCCGTGGTCTTGCGGCCCTTCCACATCTTCTTAGCCGTGCGTTTGGCACGCTCAAAGTCCTCCTTGCTGGTGCCGGCCGCGCGTGAGGTGCTGGCCGCTGCAGCGCCGCCGCCCAAACTGGCGACGAACTTGCCCAAGCCGGGGATATTGGCGGTCGCAGCGACAAAGGCCTCGTTCTCCTTGTGGCGTGCATCGGTATTTTTGGACAGGCCGCGCAGCACGCCAATCACGATGACGGCGATGGCAATCCAGCTGAGCCACTGGATGCGGGCCATCGATCCGATCATTGCGATGACGATGCCGACAAAACCCATCACGATGGTGAGCTCGTCGGCGCCATTGCGACCCTTCATAAAGTCATTCATGCAAATTGCCTTTCGTTCGATATACTGCACGCCTTTATACCCGATTTAGAGCAAGGGGGACAGGTTAATCTGCACCAATGTGGTGCAAACATACCTGTCCCCGGAACACCAAGACGGTGCAAAGAAGTCTGTCCCCAATGCCCCAATTATTTGGAGAGCTTGTCGACGACGCGCTCGATCTCGGCGAGCTTGGCGGTTTTGAGGTCTTCGTCGCCCGATTCGATTGCCGAAGTCACACAGCCCTCGATATGCGCCTTGAGCACGTCGGCGTTAATGCGCGCGAGGAGCGCCTGCGTGGCCATGAGCTGCGTGGAGATATCGACGCAATAACGGTCCTCATCGACCATCCGCAAGATGCCGTCGATCTGGCCGCGTGCCGTCTTGAGCATGCGGGTCACCGATTTGTGGTCTGCCATCATGGCGGGTCCTCGTTTCTGGTCAATCTTCCGGATGCCCCCGTCAGTTGCGGTGAAATAGTTCTTGTTTGCAGGCTTGAAGCGCTAAAACAGGAACTATTTCACCGCAACTTCTGAAGGGCTGGTTGAGCGGTGGTTGCTGGGCAGCTATGTCGGCCGGCTATGTCGGCCGACAGCGGTGCCTGCTGGTGCGGTGGCAGCTAGGCTGCGGTCACGGACAGGGCATGGAACTTCTCGCCCGCGGCCTCGACAGCGGCGGCGAGCTGCTCGGCGGTCACGGTGTCGGCGCACTCCACCTGGACGGTCTGGGTCTCGTGATCGGCATCGGCGTCGGTCACGCCGGCTACGTTGAGCAGCGCCGTCTCGACGGTGGCGTCGCAGTGGCCGCACATGAGGCCGGAAGTCTTGATCGTGTATCGCATGGGTATTCCTCTCTGTTGTGTCGGCTTTCCCAGGCACCCGATCTTGACCTTCAAGCCGTCGCTCGCGTACCAAAGTACGCGTCGCTCCTCTTTCAGGTCAATCTCGGGCACCTGGAAAACCCGTTCTAAATGGACTAAATGGTGAGCCTATTTTGCCACTTTAGGCTTAAAGGATTTCAGGCGCAGCGCATTGCTTACGACGCACACGCTCGACAGGCTCATGGCCACGGCGCCAAACATCGGCGAGAGTTGCCAGCCGGTGAGGGGGAAGAACACGCCCGCGGCGAGCGGAATGCCGATGCCGTTGTAGAACAGCGCCCAGAACAAGTCCTGCTTGATGTTGCGAATCGTGGCGCGCGAAAGCTCGATGGCCCGCGCAACATCCATGAGGTCGCTGCGCATGAGTACCACGTCGGCGCCCTCCTTGGCGATGTCGGCGCCGGTGCCGATCGCAAGGCCCACGTCGGCGCGCGCCAGGGCGGGGGAGTCATTGATGCCGTCGCCCACCATGGCGACCTTGCTGCACTCATTCTGCAGCTCGCGCACGTGGCGCTCCTTGTCGGCGGGGAGGACGTCGGCGATGACCTGCTCGCTGCTCAGTCCCACGCGGCGGGCGATGGCCTCGGCCGTCACGTGGTTGTCGCCGGTGAGCATGCGCACGTCGACGCCAAGCGAGCGCAGTGCGGCGATGGCCCCGGCGCTCGTCTCCTTGACCTCGTCAGCCACGGCAATGGTGCCGGCAAGCTCGCCGTTCTTGGCAAAGAACAGCGGCGTTTTGCCCTCGGCGGCAAATTGCTCGGCAAGACCCGCGGGCACGGTAACGCCCAGCTCGTTCATCAGGCGTACGTTGCCGGCTGCAATGGCGTTTTGCCCCTCGTGAGCCGTAACGCCACGACCGGGCACGGCAGTAAAGTCTTCGACCATGCGCGCGACGATCCCGCGTGTCTCGCATTCGGCCATAATCGCCTCGGCCAGCGGGTGCTCGCTTGAGCGTTCCAGCGCGGCGGCCAGCTTGAGCAGCGCCTTTTCGCTCATGGCGGGCGAGCCGTCAGCG
>CAJLLB010000076.1 GCA_905207425.1 uncultured Collinsella sp. | reverse complement strand
CATGCCCCGCCTCTTACACCACATCTCTGCGCGCTACCCCTCTATTTTCATGTCAGTACTCATATTTGCCACTTTTTGACCACAGGGACATCTACCGCGCGAAATCGATATGTCAAATCTGCCAAAACGGCCCATAACAAAAAAGCTCCCATTGCTGGGAGCTCTTTCAATCAATGGTGCGGGCGAAAGGACTTGAACCTTCATGGGGTTGCCCCCATACGGACCTGAACCGTACGCGTCTGCCAATTCCGCCACGCCCGCGTGCAGGAATTAGAATAACGGAGCGCCACCACGAACGCAAGAACTATTTTTGAAAAAGTTTGCAGGCATTCTCCCAAGCGGCTTGCGCGATTGTTTCGGCGTCCTCACCAGTGCGATCGACACGGTCGTTAACCAGCGCGTTTGCCGTAATGGAGATCATTGCGGGCTCGCATTCAAGACCGCGGATGGGCTCCGGAGCCATATACGGGCAATCCGTCTCGAACAAAATTCGATCGAGTGGGGTTGCCGCAAATGCCTCGCGCACGTCGTCGTTGCGCTTAAAGGTGGCCGCACCACCATAGGCGATATAGCAGCCCAGCTCCACAAAGCGCTCCATCGTGGCGCGGTCCTCGCCAAAGCAGTGCAGCACACAACCGGCCTGGGGCACGCCCACCTCACGAAGCACGTTGTACGCATCAACGTGCGAGGTGCGCTCATGGTCCGTGTCCTCGTGGCGCAGATGCAGCTCCACCGGCACGTTACGGCACACGGCAAGCTCGAGCTGACGCGCCATGCAGTCAATCTGCACGTTATGGGGTGCCGGCGCGATATCGTCGTCATAGCCCATGTGGTAGTCCAGGCCGATTTCGCCAATACCGGCGCATAAGGAATCATCGAGCGCGGCAACGACCTGTGCGTGAACGTCGTCGGTATAGTCCGGTGCGCCATACGGATGCACGCCGGCAAGATACTTGATCTGCGGGATATCCTGCATCGGCAGAATTTCGCGCACGAGCCAGTCGCTATAGTCCGTCACGCTGCGTTTGTCAGCGATGGGGTCGAGCATCGTCACCAACAGGTCGACGCCTGCCGCCTTGGCACGCACGAGCGTCTCAGGCACATCCTTGCCCCAGAACGAAAGTAGATGCGCATGCGTGTCGGCAAGCGGTGCCAAGGGCACGGGACAAGCAACCGTCTTCTTTTTCTTGGTAAACGTCACACGTTCGGCATTAGGCATCATGGATTAGCTCCTGGGCCAGACGGACAAAGTCGGCAACGTCAAGCGTCTCGGCGCGCGTGGTGGGTGCGATACCGCAAGCCTCAAAGGCGGCATCGAGCACGTCTTTGGCAAAGCCGTTGGCGCTCATGGAATTGCGGATGGTCTTGCGACGCTGGGCAAATGCAGCATCAATCACGCGGGCCACAAATTCGCGATCGAGTCCTTCGGGCACCACACCGTCAACACGGTCGATACGCACGACGGCCGAGTCCACGTGCGGCGCCGGCATAAAGCAGCGCGGCGGCACCTCAAAGCGGCCCGTCACCTGCGCATACAGGCCGAGCTTTGCCGTATAGCCGCCATAGGTCTTGTTGCCCGACACTGCGGCAATGCGATCGGCAACCTCCTTTTGCACCATGACGACGGCACGCTTGAGCGCCGGCATCGTCTGGAAAAATTGCAAAATGATCGTCGCCGCCACGTTATAGGGCAGGTTCGCGACAAACACCGTCGGCTCACCGCCCGCAGCCTGCTCAATCTGCTCCGGGCCCACCTTGAGCGCGTCGCCCATGATAAAACGGAAGTTGGCATAGTCAGCGGCATGGGCATCGAGCACCGGCTCGAGCTCGGGATCGGCCTCGATCGACGTGACGCACGATGCCTCCTGCAGCAGCGCAAGCGCGAGCGTGCCAACACCTGGGCCAACCTCGAGCACGCGCTCATCGCCCGCAAGCTCGGCAAGCTCGCAAATACGCTCGATCACATGGTTGTCAATTAGGAAGTTCTGGCCCAAGCGATGCTTGGTCGCAAGGCCAAACTCCTCCAGCAGCTCCCTGGTTGCCGTGGGGTTTGCCAAAGGCGAAGTTGTCATGGTTGCCTCCTTAACATGGTGGCTGCATCGTAAAGCAAAAGGGCATGGACCGTTGCGGTCATGCCCTTACATCTAAACAGCAAATTGCCGATATGGCGCGCGGCGTCTTAGCCCAGACGCGGGAACAGCGGATCGCCCTTCTCGACGGGCTGACCACCAGCAAGCAGGCCCCAAGCGCAAATGCCCTTGAGGTCGTCGCTCGCGGCCTCGTCCTCGCAGGACAGGCGGCGCAGAGCCTCGGCAGAAGTCTGGGGCATGAGCGGCATCAGCAGGTGAGCGGCAATGCGGATGGCCTCGAGCAGGTTGTAGATCACAAACGCCAGCTCGTCAGCCTTGGCCTCGTCCTTGGCAAGTGCCCAAGGCTCGGAGTCCTCGATGTAGTGGTTGGCGGCATGGATGAGCTCCATGACCTCGTCCTTGGCTCCGCCGTAATCGAGCACGTCCATCTTGGCCATGTAGCGCTCGACCAGGCCATCGGCGATCTTTGCCAGCGGGTTGTCGAACGCATCGAACGATGCGGGCTTGGCGGGCGCGCAACCATCAAAGTACTTGCCGCTCATGTTGAGCGAACGCGAGATAAGGTTGCCCCAGCTGTTGGCCAGGTCGGCGTTGTAGACCTGCTCCATGCGATCGAAGCTGATGGCACCGTCGGTGCCGGGGACGACGTCGGTCATAAAGTAGTAGCGATAGCCCTCGACGCCCAACATGTCGATAACGTCCTGCGGAGCGATGGCGTTGCCGCGGCTCTTGGACATCTTCTCGGCCTTGCCGGTCTCGGCATTGCGCACGGTCAGGAAGCCGTGGGCAAAGACGTGCTCGGGCAGGGCCTCGCCGATGGCCATGAGCATGGCGGGCCAAATGACGCAGTGGAAGCGGATGATGTCCTTGCCCACGATGTGGAACTGCGCGGGCCAGCGATAGGCCAGCTCGGCACGCGCCTCGTCGGTGTCGACACCGTAGCCGACGGCCGTCATATAGTTGAGCAGCGCATCGAACCACACGTAGGTCACGTGACCCTCGTCAAACGGGACCTGAATGCCCCAGTCAAAGCTCGTACGGCTCACGGAAAGGTCATTAAGGCCGCCCTCGACAAAGCTACGTACCTCGTTCATGCGGAACGCAGGCTCGACAAAGTCGGGGTGCTCGTCGTAAAGCTTGAGCAGCTTGTCCTGGAAAGCGGAAAGCTTAAAGAAGTAGGACTCCTCCTGCACGCGCTCAAGCGGACGGTGGCAGTCGGGGCACAGGTGCTGGCCGACGCTGCCGTACTCCTCGTCGCCCTTCTGGACCTGCGTATCGGTGAAGTAGGTCTCGTCAGGCACGCAATACCAGCCGTCGTAGCTGCCCTTATACAGGTAACCGGACTCCTTCATGCGCTCCCACAGGTACTGCACGGCATGATGCTGGCGCGGCTCGGTGGTGCGGATGAAGTCGTCGTTGGAAATCTCGAGCTTGCTCCAAAGCTCCTTGAAGTGCGGAGCCTGGCTGTCGGTCCACTCCTGCGGCGTCATGCCATGCTTGGCTGCGGCCTCGGCGACCTTCTCGCCGTGCTCGTCCATGCCGGTCAGGAACTTGACGTTGTAGCCGGCGGAGCGGCGATAGCGAGCCTGGACGTCGGCGATGATGGTGGAATAAGCCGTGCCCAGGTGCGGATCGGCGTTGACGTAGTAGATGGGCGTCGTGATAAAGAACGAAGGCTTGCTTTGATCCATGGGGTTTGTCCTCCAGAAAAACGTTGCATACAGGGGATGATTCTAGCGCAAGGGCTGGATATCCTCCATCTATTGCATATCGAGCACCATGGCATAGACATCGCGCTTGCGGCGCGAATACTTCTGAGACAGGCGCTTGGCCACCGCAGAGGCGGGCTCCCCCTCCTCGAGCGCGGCGCGGATATCCTCGCGCAGGGCCTCATCGGAATCCGCTGCCGCGGCGCCAACCGGCACGATACCGGCCTCCTCGTCCTCGCTCGGCGGCGCGATGACCAGCGCAATCTCGCCCTTTACCTCGCCGCGAGCACGCAGCTCCTCGGCGAGCTGGGCAGCGGGCCCGCGCAAGACCTCCTCGTGCAGCTTGGTGAGTTCGCGGCAGACGGCAACCTCACGCTGGGGAAAGACCTCCGCCACGGCCTCGAGCGTCGCCACGATGCGATGTGGAGACTCGTAGAAGATGAGCGCGCCGGGCACTACGGCAAGGCGCTGCAAACGGCGCACGCGGTCGCCGTGCTTTCGGCCCAAAAAGCCCTCGAAGAAAAAATGCTCGCAGGGAATGCCGGACGAAACGAGCGCCGTGACGCAAGCAGAGGGTCCGGGAATAACTTCGACGGGCACATCGGCCTCACGTGCCGCCTCGACCAGCGCCTGGCCGGGATCGGACACGCTCGGCATGCCGGCGTCCGAGGCAAAGGCGAGGGTCTCCCCCGCCATCAGACGGTCGACCAGGCCGGCGGCGCGGCTGGCGATCACATTCTCGTCGCAACGGACAAGCGGCTTGGAAATGCCCAGGCGCATCAGCAGCTTTGACGTCACACGCGTGTCTTCGCAGCAGATGGCATCGGCGGCGGCAAACGCCTCGCCAACGCGCGGGGACAGGTCGCCCAGGTTGCCGATGGGTGTGCCGACCACATAGAGTTTGCCCGTATGGGCGCTGTTTTGCGTCATATCAACCTATTCAATCATGCCACGCTCGAGCGTGCCGAGCGCCGCGCGGGCGTCCCATGCTGCAATACGCTTCTCGGTCTTCCACGTTTGGAAGAACCAACCGGCAGCCGGCGCAAACGAAGCCAGCTGGTTGGCGATAAACACGCGCTCGTAGGCATTGCGGCCCTCGGGCGTAACCGACGAGTTGGCAAAGATCGCCGCGCCCGACCATTCGCCCACCAGCACGGGGAACCCAGTCGAAATCGCTTCTTTAAGCTCGCGCTTGTTGCGCGAGATCGCCGTCGTCAGCCCGCGGGGGCTCGTGATGTCGAGCGCATACTCGTCGCGGTAATGGTACAGGTGAAGGTCCATGTAGACGTTCTTGTACTTGGCGCCGCGCATAAAATGCTTCCACTCGCTGGGATGCCCCGAAGACGAAAAGACGACGATCTTATCCTCGGGCATATACGAACGGACGAGCTCATAGGCATCGCGATAGAAGTTGCGCAGGTAGTGCGCCGGAATGCCATCCGTCATGGTGAAGAGGCTCTTGCGGACACTCATCTGCGGCGTATCCAGCAGCTCAATGCCCAGCAGGCTCTCGGCCTCGCCGTAGCGATCGGCCAAGCGCTCGAGCACGTCGAGTGCGACATGACGACCGTTGGTGGACGAATGCCACTCGGCAACAGCCTCTGGCGTGGCGGGCGAATCGTTGGAATCGCCCTGGCCACCGGGCACAGTTGCTAGATCAAGCAGCACGCGGATGTCATACTTGGCAGCCCACTCAATTGCACGGTCGATGTAGTCGACAACCGAGATGTAGGACGCATCGGACTCCTGTGAGCCAAAGGCATACCAAGGCACCGGCAGGCGCACGGCGTTGAGGCCGATCTGCGCCATGCGACGGAAATCATCCTCGCTCACAAACGTCTCGTAATGACGGCGCATGCGCTCGTTATAGGCGGCGGTGCCCATGGCCTCCTGCAGCTCGGCCGCATTGGATGCACCGGTCGCCGCGTATAGCGACGGGGTCACCCAAGGCTCGGGAATAAACCAGCCAGAGAGATTAACGCCGAGTATCCTCTCCATCACTGCCCCCTTTTGAATCATACGGGCTAAGCCCGCATCGCTCTTGCATGACATATCTATCGATTTGAGTATACCCGCGCATGCAGACAGGCGACCGAACGGTCTGTAAAGTGACGCGAAAGTGGGAGGAATATCTGGGAACAGGCGGGCTCGGGATGGTGCGACGAGATGTGCACGCACGTCGGAAGTAAGCGCCGGAAAGCGCATCCCGCTCTGGGTCAAAATAATGGGATGCATTTTCCGCGGAACCCCACAAAAAAAGAAAAAGGACCCCTTTGCAGAGGTCCTAGTCAATTCAAGGTGGCGGGGAAGGGAATCGAACCCCTGACACGAGGATTTTCAGTCCTCTGCTCTACCAACTGAGCTACCCAGCCATTTGAGGTGTGCCTTGTTTCAAGGCTTGATTAGTATAACCAAGGACGCGTTCCGGTCAACCGAGAATTTTAAAAAAGTTTTTGAGCACAGCCTCGGTTCTATAAATCGGCACGTCAGAGGCATCAGCCGGCAGCAAGAAGTTTTTCACTCAGTCCCTTAAGCCGGCACGCGTTGGAGAGCAGGGGTCGAAACAATGATTGAAGGACGCTCTAGTACGGCCCAGGCGCCGGGGCAGGAGCACATGCGCCAAGGGCGGACGTTTTCGTAGCGCGCGAGGATATTGCCGTCGCGATCGATGAAGGCGATGTCGATGGGATAGGCCATAAAACACGTATGGACCGAAGAGCAGCGTGGAAACGCCATGACGAGCGGCAGGCCGTTGGCGGCAACCGGACGCCGTCCCAGCATGCCGCGCAGGCGCACGACAAACGACTCCGCCACCACAAACTCGGCCGGCGTCCAACCCAGCCTATTGAGTGCCCGCGCGTAGACGATGTAGGACGAGACCGCGGTCACATGACCACCCCCGGACGCCATGGATCGACCGTCACCGCACGCTCGTGCGACAACGTTGTCGGCGCCCCCAGCGGAACGCCAGCGATGCTGAGAGAAGTCGGCCACGGCTCATAGTGCATGGTGCAGGTGTAGGTCCTAAACGTACCGGATAGGGAGAGCAGGCCACCATCCGATGCCTTCGCGCCTTGCTCGCTCGACACTTCGATCTGTAAGTCATAGCCTTCCATGGCATTCAGAATTTGAGTCTGAACCGTCGCCGAGGCATCGGCAGAGCTTTCGTCGCCCTCCCCCTCCGACGCCACGGCATGCGCTAGCACGATGTCGGGCACCACGCGGTCGAAGCGCGCGACAGCGCTGGCAAAGATCATGACGTTGTACACGATGAGTGCCAGCACCAGCAAAACGGGCGTAACCACTGCCATCTCCACCGTCGCTTGGGCGCGCTCCTCGCGCAGACGCATGCGGATACTCATTACGACCCACCGCCCAGAGCGCCAACCAGCGTGGCGACATCGACGGTGAGCGGGATGGAGCCGCCGCCGGGCAGAGGAATCTCCGCAAGCGTGAACACCGTACCGCTAATGGTGCGTTCGACTTGATATTCCAACGCCTCGCAAAGCGCCTTGGGATCGGTCACACCCAACGGAATACTTCGCAGTTTGTCTTGCGCTTGAGAGAAACCGGCAATGTCAGACCCCGGGCTCTTAATGACGTTGGCGGAATCGGTCAGCACTGGCTTTCGCAGGCGCAAGTCGCACGGCTCCAGACCCAACGCCGCCACGGACGCCGAAACGGTATCGCCGAGCCACGATGCGATGGAGCCCAACGCGCCACTGCCCCCTCCTAGGTCTTTAATCATCTCGTCCATAAGCTCGTCGGCCGAACCTTGGATGTCTCCGTATCCCACAAGCAGCCGTCCCCAAACATCCATGACGCCATCGAGCACGCCGGCAACGCCGCCCGAGCGTTCCTTCAATGTTGAGAAAAATCGCGAAAGCACGTTGTTTTGCGCCGTCGCCTCATCGGGCGCCAACACCGCGGCAGAGATGGCACCGCGATCGCCAAGCCTGACTGCCGTGTTAAACGAAGAGTTGAGCTCATCGGGGCTCGAAATGGCACCCGAAACCGCAAGGGCGACCACGCCGTTGCGACCGGGCGGCGCGATACGCGGACGCTCACCCGAAAGCGCTTTAATGGCCTGGTCAAACACATTGCCCGCACGGTCGGCCTCATCCTCGGTCTGACGCTCAAGTTCGAGTTCTTTGTTGCGGCATTTAACGTAGCCTTCCAGGGCGTCTTTGAACTTGTCAAAGTGGTATTCGAAGCCGTTTTCAATAGAAGTCGAAGGCGCTGCAACGGCACCGAGCGACGAAACGCCAAAATGGCATCTGTTGCATCTGTCCTGCCCGTCATAATCAGCAACCGAGGCTAACCCGCCTGGCGACCCCTTCTTATAGTTGGGGCAACTCGTTCCGTAATGCAGATACGTCTTGCCATCGATGGCACTGGTTGGCCACGCCGCATCGATATAGAGTTCCGTCGCTCGCACCTCGTCAGCGTTGCGCGGCAACAGCGGGATATGGAAAGTGACTGCATCTCCGTCCTCGGTTACATATGCACGATTGACCTCTGTACTCGCATAGGTGTAAAACGCCTTGCGCGCCGCCGACTCCGCCTTCGTCTCGACGCTTGAGCCCTGAGGTGCCTCGTTTGCAAGGCGCAAGCGGTAATAGGCCTTCGCGCGATCGAGCGCCACTTGCGGCTCCCATGTGACACTCGAGGCATAGTGCGGATTCTCAATATCCGAAAGCTTCGCCAAGCTCTTCGCGCGTTCCCACATGCACGAACAGCTTCCGACTGCGCCTCTGTCCGATCCACCGCAGTCGGCAAGCCAGGCGCGTTCCTTGGCCTTTGACGTTTTCTCGGACGCTTTCTTCAGTTCCTTGGCAGCATAGTCAAGGTCTTTTGAGGTGCTCTCGATGGCATCGGTCGAGATCTCAGACCCCTCGAGCGCAGCGAAGTCCGACTCGGATGTCCTGGGCACGGCAAGCGCCGTACCGGTATAGGTCACACTATCGGTATCCTGCGCCGACACCGCCTGCGTGGCACGCGCGGCGATCAGATATGGCAGAGCCGTCTCGATTTTCCGTAAGCCTTCCGATGCGCTTTTGGCAAACTTGTTGCGCGTTTTAATGATCTCAATCCCGGTGTCGACCATATTGCCGGCAACTGGTTCGGCACCCGGGATGAGGATGGCGACCAGGCCCGTCCCGATCGTGGCAAACCCCGCCAGTCCCAGACTCAAGATGCTCGCATCAACCACCGTGGCAGCCGTGTGATAGGACGACACTACGTTGGCACCCGCCAGCGCGCCGCTATCGGCCGCCACCTGGGTATCCCCGGCACGCGACATGCTCCATATCGCTGCGGTCGACGAAAACAACAACGTGAGCACCACTAGGATGACCACGGCAGAAGAAAGCGTGGTATAGGCACCGTCTTCGATAAACAGGTCGATACCGGCTCCGCCCCGCTTGCGATGGCAGCTCGGACGGCGCGTCAAAACGCGTCTAGACCAGAAACGCTTAATCCCATGCAGCAATCCACGCATCATAATCTCCCTCCAGCCATTCGGGACGCGATTGATACGAGACATCGACCTTGAGCTCAACGTAGCCGTCCTCGGCGGTACCACCCATAGCCTGCGCAAACGCACCGATCACAGGCAACGGCTTGACCTCGCCGGAAACGGACACGGACGAG
>CAJLLB010000075.1 GCA_905207425.1 uncultured Collinsella sp. | reverse complement strand
ATATGCGCCCCTCCCGGGCGCAAGCAAAAGGGCGACCCCTGTCCGGAGTCGCCCTTGTTGAGCTGCTTATGTTTAGCTGTTACTCGGCGTCGTGGTGACGGCGGGGCTTGCGGCCTCCGTTGTCGCCGGGACGGCGCGGACGGTCGCTGCGCTCGGAGCGCTCGCGACGCGGACGCTCACGGCGCTGGAAGTGCTCGCCGTCGCCCTCGGAGGCACCCTCGGCGCGAGCCGGGGCCTCGGGCTTGTCAAGGCGATCGAGCGAGATCTTACCGCGATCGTCGACCTCGATGACGACGACCTTGACCTCGTCGCCCACGTTGAGGACGTCCTCGACCTTCTCCACGCGGCCCTTGGCAACGCGGGAGATGTGCAGCAGGCCGTCCTTGCCGGGCAGCAGATTCACGAACGCGCCGAAGGGCTGGATGGAAACCACGCGACCGGTGTACTCCTCGCCCGGCTCGGGAACCTTGATGATGAGCTTGATGCACTCGACAGCCTGGTCGACGGACTCGCCGGTGCCGCCGACAAAGACGGTGCCGTCCTCCTGGATGTCGATGGTGGCGCCGGTGTCCTCCTGGATGCCGCGGATGACCTTGCCGCCGGAACCGATGACGTCGCGAATCTTGTCGGTCGGAACCTGGATGGAAACGATGCGCGGAGCGGTGCTGCGCGTAGTGTGGCGCGGCTCGGGGATCACATCGAGCATCTTCTGCAGGATGAAGGCGCGACCCTCCTTGGCCTGCTGCAGGGCGCGGGCCAGGATGTCGAAGGTAAGGCCGGTGGCCTTGTTGTCCATCTGCAGGGCGGTGATGCCCTCGGTGGTGCCGGTGACCTTAAAGTCCATGTCGCCCAGGAAGTCCTCGAGACCCTGGATGTCGGACAGGACCACGGTCTTGCCCTCCTCCTGGATCAGGCCCATGGCGATACCGGAGACCGGGCGCTTAATGGGCACGCCGCCGTCCATAAGGGCGAGCGTGGAGCCGCAGGTCGAAGCCATCGAAGAGGAACCGTTGGACTCCATGACCTCGGAGACGACGCGGATGGCATAAGGGAACTCGTTCTCGTCGGGGAGCACCGGAAGCAGGGCGCGCTCGGCCAGGTTGCCATGGCCGATCTCGCGGCGCTTGGGGCTGCCCATGCGGCCGGTCTCGCCGGTGCAGAACGGCGGGAAGTTGTAGTGGTGCATGTAGCGCTTGCCCTCGGTGGGCTCAATGGTATCCAGACGCTGGCCCTCGTTGAGCATACCGAGTGACAGGACGGAGAGCACCTGGGTCTGGCCGCGCTGGAACAGGCCGGAGCCGTGAACGAGAGGCAGGTAGTTATCCTTCACCATGATGGGGCGAATCTCGTCGGCGGCGCGGCTTGCAAGCGCGCAGGGAGCGCCATTTGCAAGCGCGGACGCTATGTAGTCGTGGCCGTCGACGCGCTCGCCGGTCTCGACGACCATGGTGCGCATGGCCTTCTTCTCAAGCTTCTTGAGCGCCACGGGGATCTCGCGCTCCCAAGCGGCCTGCTCCTCCTCGGTGAACTCGGCGCGGATGGACTCCTTCAGAGCCTCGACCTTACCGATACGGGAAAGCTTGTCGGCATCGCGAAGGGCGGCTGCCATCTCGTCGTAGTGGGCGAAGATGCGCTCCTGGACCTCCTCGACGGGCTGATCGAGCGGGTACTCCTTCTTGACGATGGCACCGTTGACCTGCTCCCACTCGGCAACGAACTCGTCCTGAGCCTGGCAGAAGGCAGCAAGGGCCTCCTGGCCAAACTTCATGGCGGCGAGCATGTCGTCCTCGGAGATCTCCTCGGCGCCGGCCTCGACCATCGAGATGAAGTCGGCAGAGCCGCCCAGCTCCAGGTCCAGATCGGAGTTCTCGCGCTCCTCGTAGGTGGGGTTGACGATAAACTCGCCGGTCTCCACGTTGCGGCCGATGCGCACGCAGGCAAGCGGACCCTCGAAGGGCACGCCGCCGAGCGTCATGGCCAGGGAAGCACCCATGACGTTGATGACATCGAAGGGATTGACCTGGTCGGCGACGAGCGAGGTAGCGACGATGTGCACCTCGTTGCGGAAGCCGTCCGGGAAGCTCGGGCGAATCGGACGGTCGATCATGCGCGCGGTGAGCGTGGCCTTCTCGCTGGGACGGCCCTCACGCTTGAGGTAGCCACCCGGGATGCGGCCGGCGGCGTACATCTTCTCGTTGAAGTCGACGGTCAGCGGGAAGAAGTCGTAGTTCTTACGCTCCTTGGAGACGACCACGGTGTCGAGCATCGTGGTGTCGCCCTGCTTGACCAGGCAGGCGCCGGTGGCCTGCTTGGCAAGCTCGCCCGACTCAAAGGTGTAGGTCTTGCCGTACAGCTCAAAGGTCTTGGATACGAGTGTCATTGTTCTCCTTAACCCCGCAGACCCCTTGTCTGCGGGCTTCTCATGTGCCGCGGGCCCCCTGCCCCCGCCACGCTTCAGAGCGTGATTGTTCGCGCCCTTACACAAAAAGAGCGCCCCGCTGCGCAGGACGCTCTTAGCATGTACAAATCCTACTGGATGTTGTCGCGGATGCCCAGAGCCTTGATGAGCTCACGGTACTCGACGATGTCGTTCTTCTTGATGTAGGAGAGAAGACGACGACGACGGCCGACGAGCATGAGCAGGCCACGACGGGTGTGGAAGTCCTTCTGGTGGGACTTCATGTGCTCGGTCAGCTCCTTGATGCGCTCGGACAGGATGGCGACCTGAACCTTGGGGTTGCCGGTGTCGACCGGGGTGTTACCGAACTGGGCAGTCAGCTCCGCCTTGCGCTCTTTGGAAACAGTCATTGTTTCACCTTTCGTTTTGCGTCGCCCACGGGCGACTCGATTCGCCTCGGACTGGGAAGCCGCCGGTGGAGCGAACAACCAAGGTCGAGGTACCAACAGGTCGGTATGTTACCACAAGCAGCCCGCGCCTGCGCATCATCACCGACCCAACATGAATTCCATCGCGCGGAGGCGCTGATCGGTGTGCGTCGCAGCCCAAACATGCGAAAGCCCGAGCAGGAATGCCGCCGTATGCGGGTCGATTCGCTCGGCCATGAGCGCATCGAAGGTCATGGACATGAGGGCGCGCAGCCATGCGGTCTCACCGGTCGACACCAGTTCGGCACCTGGAACGCTCGACGCGCACGACCCGCACATGAGACCGCCCGCCTGGGCTGAAAAATACGACAGCATGGGGTCTCCGCACAGCACGCAGGCCGAAAAATCGGGTCGATAGCCAACGTGCGACAGCAGCTTAAAGACATATGCCGCCACAAGTAGATCCATGTGCGCTGTGTCGAGCCCGCTGCCCGCCAGGGCAAGCGCTCGCTGCGTGATGGCAAAGGTAAACGGGTCCTCAGCGTCCTCGAACGAGCATACGCGCGCGACCTCGGCGATCGCGCTTGCGGCGCAGGTCGTCTCGTAATCGGGCGTAGCGCTGAGCGGCGCCTCCATAAGCTCGGCCTGGGAAACCACGTCGAGCGACCGTCCATGCGCGAGCAGCATATCGACGGTACAGAACAGCTCGCAGCGCGCAGCCAGGCGCCCACCGGGTTTGCGGGCGCCCTTTGCCACGGCACGAACCTGCCGACCCCGCTCGTCAAGCATCGTCAGGATCAGGTCCGTCTCTTTAAGCTTCGTCTTGTCGAGGACGAGCACCTTGGTGCGATATGTCCGGGAGCCTGCCATGCGCGCCGCGCGTCCTTAGTCCTCGGCGTTGTAGCCAAAGCGGCGAATCTGGGCCTCGTCGTCACGCCAGCCGGCCTTGACCTTCACGTCCAGCTCCAAAAAGACCTGCGTGCCAAAGATACGCTCAAGATCGCGACGGGCGTCGATACCGATATGCTTGATCATCTCGCCGCCCTTGCCGATGATGATGCCCTTTTGGCCCTCGCGCTCGACGTAAATGGTGGCGTGCACGCGCAGTACCTTCTTGGTCTGCTCGAGTGCATCGCAGATCACGCCAACGGAGTGCGGGATCTCATCACGGGTGCGGCGCAAGACCTTCTCGCGCACAAACTCGGCAACGAGCGTTTCGTCGGAAGCGTCGGTACCCATATCCTCGGGGAACCAACGCGGACCCTCGGGCAAAAAGTGCGCAACGGTCTCGATAAAGGCATCGACGTTGAAGTTCTTGACCGACGACGTCACGATCTCGTCGTCATATTCCATGAGCTCGTGGGCTGCCTTGAGCTGCTCCATGACCTGTGCGGGGTCGGCCTCATCGGCCTTAGTGAGCACCAGGACCTTCTTGCAACGGGCGCATCTGACGCGCTCGGCAACCCAGGCGTCTCCCCTGCCGATCGGTTTGGTGGCATCAATCAAAAACGCGACGACATCAACATCGTTCAGCTCGAACAGCGCGCTCTTGTTGAGCTCGGATCCCAGGCCGTCCTTGGGCTTATGAATACCCGGGGTATCGACAAAGACCAGCTGGTAGCCGGGACGGTTGACGACGGCGCGCATGCGGCGGCGGGTCGTCTGGGCCACCGGCGAAGTGATGGCGACCTTCTTGCCATAGCAGGCGTTGAGCAGCGTAGACTTGCCGGCGTTGGGACGACCGACCAGGGCCACAAAGCCGCTGCGGAAACCGGGCTCCACGTCGCCAAAGCCCGCGAGGTTGTCGTCCTCGTCGCACAGGGCGTCGAGCTCCTCATCGCTCATGCCCTCAAACGGGTCGAACTCCTCGACTTCCTCGAGCTCCTCGGTATCCACCGCGTCCAGGGACTCGTCGTCCAAAATCTCATCGGCAGACTGCATATTGTCGGACATGGGAATCCCTTTCTAAATAAAGCCGAGCGCGTGGGCAAATACCAGCACGCCCACAATTGCGGCGGTGATGGAAAGAATGTAAACAGAGGCGGCGGCGATGTCCTTCGCACGCTTGGCCAGCGGATGGAGCTCCTGGGTCGCTAGGTCGACGATAGCCTCCATAGCGGTGTTGCACAGCTCGCCGTGAATCACCAGGCCACAACAGATGATAATCGTGGCCCACTCGGCAATGTCGAGGCCCACGATACAGCCGGCAATGACGGTGCACACGCCCGCCACGAGCATGACCTTGATGTTGCGCTCGGTCTTGACGGCGGTAACGAAGCCCTCCATGGCGTAGGAAAACGACTTTAAGAAGGACGGATGGTCCTTGTTCGATCCGGGAATCATAGACGGCTCCTAGTCGTGGGCGTGGTTGGTGATGGGGCCGACGTGGACTAGCTTGGGGTCCTCGCCGCGCTCGAACGCCAGATCGCGCAGGATGGCGTCCTCGCGGGCCTCCATGACCTCGGCCTCGTCGTCCTCGATATGGTCATAGCCCAGCAAGTGCAGCATGCCGTGTACGAGCATCAGACGACACTCGTCAGCGGAGCTATTGCCAAAACCGGGGGCCTGACGGGCAATAACCTGCGGGGCCAAGATGATATCGCCGAGCTCGAGCGTCTCGTCGGCGGGAATATCCTCGTCAAAGGCCGAGTCGCATTCAAACGAGAGCACATCGGTGGTGCGGTCGATACCGCGCCACTCGTGGTTGAGCTCGTGCATCTCGTCCTCGTCGACATACGAAAGGGAAATCTCGACTTCACGCTCAACGCCCTCGGCGGCAAGCACAACCTCGCAGATGTGCTCCACCTCCTGGGCATCGAGCAGCGTATCGAGCTCGGCATCGTTGCTGATCAATACACTCAACGGGACTCCTTTCGGTCGCGCGGGCGCTGCTCGCGCACGTCATCATAAGCATCGTATGCCTCGACGATACGTCCCACCAAGGCATGGCGCACCACGTCGGCACGCTCGAGGTGCGAAAATGCGACATCGTCGACACGGCCCAAAATCTGCTCAACGTCAGCAAGACCGCCGCGACGACCAACCAGGTCGCGCTGACTCAGGTCGCCGGTAATCACAAACTTGGAGTTGAAGCCCAGGCGCGTCAGAAACATCTTCATCTGCTCGGGCGTGGTATTTTGCGCCTCGTCGAGTACCACGAAAGCATCGCTCAGCGTGCGGCCGCGCATGTAGGCAAGCGGGGCGATCTCGATCACGCCGCGCTCCATAAGCTCATCGGTTCGCTCGCGATCCATCATGTCAAAAAGGGCGTCGTAGAGCGGACGCATGTAGGGATCGATCTTTTCCTCAAGGGTACCGGGCAAAAAGCCCAGATTCTCCCCCGCCTCGACAACCCGACGCGTCAAGATCAGACGACCCACCTCGTGACGCTTGAGCGCGGCAACGGCGAGCGCCATGGCCAGATAGGTCTTACCGGTACCGGCAGGACCCAAGCCAAACGTGATGGTATGCGAGCGGATGGCATCCACATAGCGCTTTTGCCCGAGCGTCTTGGGGCGAATGACGCGGCCGCGATACGAAAGCAGCACGTCATCGCGAAGCGACGTAGTCTCGTGCTCACCGTCGCGTAAGACGGCCAGACAGCGAGAAACATCGTCGGCAGACAGCGTGCGCCCGGCGGCCGCCTCGCGAAAAGCATGCTCGAAAAAGCGCGCCACGAGTTCGACCTCGTTCGGGTCGCCGCTCACGGAGATGCTATCGCCACGGGCGACCACATGAGCGCGAACCAAGCTCTCGAGCGCACGAAGGACGCCGTCGCCGGCGCCCAAAACGCGCGAGGGATCAATCCCCTCGGGAACGGTAAGTCTAATCTTCGAGGCTTCCATGAACCTCCCTGCGCGCATGGACCAAGCCGGAATCATCGACTCCGATGATAGCAACATCGAGCAGGCACGGGGCTGTAAGTCCACAGGTATCGTCAAGACGGGCATGATGGAACGAACCGAGCGTCAGGTTGTCGCCGTACTCGAGGACGGCACGCTCGACCGTGCCCACACGACGACGAGCGTCGGCAATAGCGAGTTCCTGTGCGGCGGCCCGCATACGGCGGCTGCGCTCGGCCATAACCTCGGGCGGTACCTGATCAGGCATATCGGCAGCAAGGGTACCGGGACGCTTGCTATAGCGGAACACGTGCATACGCGAGAAACCCACACGACGGCACAGCGCCAGCGACTCCTCGAACTCCTCGTCCGTCTCACCAGGAAAACCGACGATGACATCGCACGAAAGAGACGCCTGGGGCAAGTTGGCGCGAATCATACGCACCGTGTCCTCAAAGGCCTCGGCGCTATAGGGACGACCCATGCGATGCAGGGTCGCCGTGCAGCCGGACTGCACGGGCAGGTGCAAAAACGGGGCGATACGCTGCGGATAGCGTGCCATAACCTTAAGCAGGCGCTCAGAGATATCCATGGGCTCGACCGAGGAAATGCGCACATGCGGAATAGACGTGCGCTCCATGATGGCCTCGAGCAGCTCATCGATTTCGACATGCTCGTCGGTCGCGCTCTTGCCATCGTAGGCACCCAGGTTCACACCGGTCAGCACCACCTCGGGCACGCCGGCCTCCTGGGCCTCGCGAACTTGCTCGAGCACGGACTCGACGGGCACGGAGCGCTCGGGGCCACGTGCCTTCCACACAATGCAATAGGTGCAGCGGTGGTTGCAGCCGTCCTGAATCTTCACGCCCAGGCGAGAGCGACCGAGCGCATCGACCACCTCGCCATCGCTGCAGGCGGGAACGCTATCGGACTCAACGCCCAGCACCTCGCAGACACGTTCGGCGACATCGATCTTGGACGGCTCGGCGATCACGCGATCCGAAAGCTCCAACAACTCCTCAGGATGCAAATTGACCACGCAACCGGTCACGAGCACATAGGGCTCGTTTGGATGGGACAGCGCATGACGGACGGCCTTACGGGTCTTGGCCTCGGCCTCGCCCGTAACGGCACAGGTGTTAATGACGATCAGATCGGCATCCTGGGGCTCCACCATAGCAAAGCCCAGGCGCATAAGATCGGCAGTGATACGGTCAGACTCAACCCGGTTGACACGGCAACCGAGGTTGACGACGGAAATATGGGGTGCGAGCACGCGGGCTCCTTAATCGAGGATATCGTCGAGGGCGCTCTTGATACGGTCGGTCACCGACTTCTTACCGGAAGCGACGTCATCGCCCATATCATCGGCAAAAGCACGGAGCAGCTCGCGCTGCTTATTGGAAAGATTGGTGGGAACGACCACGCGCAGTTGCACGATCAGGCGGCCACGCGAACCGCCACCGCCAATGCGCGGCATGCCGTAATTATTGACGTTCACGGTGTCGCCGTACTGGGCGCCGGCGGGAACCGTCACCTTAACGACCTCGTCGGGCATAATGCCCTCGACCTCAATCTCGCAGCCGAGCGCAGCCTGCGCAATCGAGATATCGCTCACCAGGTACAGATCGTCACCGTTGCGCTTAAAGCGCTCATGGTCGGCAACGCGCACGTTGACAATCAGGTCACCCGAGGGTTCGCCGCGAAGGCCGGCCTCGCCAAAGCCGCTCACGCGCAGCTGGCGACCGGTCGAAACGCCGGCGGGAATATCGATGTCGATCTTTTCATGCGAAGGCGTGCGGCCCTGACCGTCGCAGGTCTCGCAGGGATGGTCGATAACCGTGCCCTCGCCATGGCAGTCGGGGCAAGGCGAGGAAGACTGAACCTGGCCCAGGAACGAGCGCTGGACCGTCGTGACGTAGCCTGTACCGTGACAGCGGCCGCACTGCTTTTCCTGTGCGCCCTCTGCCCTACCGGTGCCATTGCAGTCCTCGCAAGGAGCAAGGCGGTCATAGCTGATCGTCTTTTTGCAGCCGAGCGCCGCCTCCTCGAGCGTCACCGAAAGCGAGATGGCCATGTCGCGACCGCGACGACGCTCACGACGGTTGCGGGCGCCACCGCCGGCACCGCCGCCAAAGAACGAGGAGAACAAGTCGTCCATGCCCATGCCACCAAAGATATCGTTGATATCGACGTAGCCCGAACCACCAGGGCCGTCGGCAGTGCCGTAACGGTCGTAGTTAGCACGCTTCTGCTCATCGGAAAGAACGGAATAGGCCTCGTTGAGCTCCTTGAACTTGGCCTCGGCCTCGGGGTCGTCCGAAACATCCGGATGTACGGTACGGGCCTTCTTTAGAAACGCACGCTTGATCGTCCGCGCGTCGGCATCCCTGTCGACGCCAAGCACCTCGTAGTAATCCCTATTTTCCGACACGACCGAATCCTTCCGACTTTCATTATAGTCACAGTGCGTCCTATACCCAAGCTGGGCCGACCGCAAACAGAGGGTTTGATGTTATTGCATTTGGTACGGCGAAAGCATGGCCCGTTGCGAGCAGCTCGCGAACCAAACCGACACGAGCGCGAACATGAAGCCGTTGGCAAAACCGTTGGCAAACTGCATCGCGCCGCGCTTCCACCACAGCAGACTGCGATGAAGCACGCCGTCCGAAAGCACCATGAACAGGCCCATGGTAAACGGAATAAAGCACATCACGGCAAAGGCCGAGAACACGCCCGAAATGGCCGAGAGTACCAAAAACGGCGCCACGATGCCCATCAGGTAAAAACCGGTACGAGCTTTGCCTTCCAAGCGCTCGGCCTCAACATGGGCGCGGCCGACCAGGTCGCCGCCC
>CAJLLB010000074.1 GCA_905207425.1 uncultured Collinsella sp. | reverse complement strand
CCTGCCGCCAAGAAGACGACGGCCCGCAAGACGACGGCTAAGAAGGCCACGACCACGAAGGCCGCTGCTAGCAAGACTAGCGCCGCTAAGGCAACTACTGCCAAGGCATCGACTGCGCGCAAGCGTACGACCGCCGCTGCCAAAAAGGCCGCCGAGGCCGAGGTCGCTCCCGAGGTAAAGGCCGAGCCTGCGGCAAAGGCTCCGGCCAAGACCGCTGCCAAGAAGACGACCGCGACCAAGACCACGACCGCTAAGAAGGCCACGGCTGCGAAGTCGACGACGACCAAGGCTGCTACGACGAAGGCCGCCGCGAAGACGACCCCGAAGGCTGCTGCAAAGCCCGCCGACAAGGTCGAGGAGGCGCCCTCCGAGTCCAAGGCCAAGGCAACTGTCGAGGCAAAGCCGGCTGCCAAGACCACCACGCGCAAGCGCTCTACGACGACGGCCAAGAAGACCACGACCAAGGCTGCAGCTCCCAAGGCAGAGGCTAAGGTCGAGGACAAGCCCGCAGTAAAGGCCGAGCCGGCGCCGAAGGCCGCAGAGGTCAAGACCGCTCCAAAGGCTACGGCAAAGGCCGAGCCCGCCAAGGAGACCCCGATCTCCCCCGCCACTCCGGCCGAGGAAAAGGCTCCGACCAAGAAGACCTCCGTCCGTAAGGCAACGGCCACCCGCAAGCGTCGCTAGTCTGGACGATTAAAACTTAATCCAACGCAAAAGAGGGCGCCCCAACCAGGCGCCCTCTTCTTGGTTGAACTTCTGTGTTAAAAAGAGGGCGGTTTACTACGACAAAATAGCTCAGGCCGACCACGGCGAGTAATCTACGAAATTGACAACGCTTCTACCTGCGGTTTTAGTATCACCAAAATGACCGTGGTTAAGATCATTCAATTCGTCGTAGTAAACCGAAGTACTTTTGTTTAACTACAAATAGTATCAGTCTAGGCTTTTTCGAATATCGCGATAATTTGGATGGTAAAACGATTTTCTAGGACAACCGTTCGCCGATGGTAAACGGATGTTGTTTATACAGCCTGTGTACAACAGATATACTTACAATCTGTGCGTAAAGCCCATGGCCCGCAGGCCGTGATTCTATTGAACTGGACCGTATTATGAGATTGATTCACAACAGCCGTCTGCCGCAGTTTCGTACTCCGTTTGGCGCTGTGACCACTGGAACTTCCGTTTCGCTATCGGTGATTTTGGAGGATGCCGACCCCAACCAGGCAACGCTTACCCTGCGTACCTGGGTCGATGAAATCGGTGAGTCTCTGTATCCCATGACGCACGAGGGCGACGGCATATTTACCGTAGAGCTTGAGTGCACTGAGCCCTGTCTTATCTGGTACAGCTTTATCTGCAACATCGAGGGCCAGCCCGAGGTTCGCCTGGGCGCGCCGCAGGGCCGCACCGGCGGCGAGGGCGTAACCTACGACTACGCCGAGGTTCCGTCCTTCCAGATCACCGTTTACAAGCACCGCGAAGTGCGTCCCGAGTGGTACGAGCGCGGCATGGTCTACCAGATCTTCCCCGATCGCTATGCCCGCGACGAAAACTGGCGCGAACGCACGCTTGCCGAAGTTGAAAAACCGCGCAAAGGAATCCAGCGCCGCATGGTCGAGGACTGGAACGAACCGCCCGAGTACGAGCGTGCCGAAGACGGCTCCATCAAGACCTGGGATTTTTACGGCGGCTCGCTCAAGGGTATCCAGAATGACCTGCCCCGCATTGCCGAGCTGGGCTTTACGGCCATCTACCTCAACCCGATCTTTGAGGCCGCGAGCAACCACCGCTACGACACGGCCGACTATACCAAGATCGACCCGATTCTGGGCACCGAGCAGGACTTTACGGAGCTGTGCAAGGCGGCCGAGAAGCTCGGCATTTCTATCATCCTGGACGGCGTCTTCAACCACACGGGCGACGATTCGATCTATTTCAACCGCTACGGCAACTATCCCGGCGTGGGCGCCTGGCAGAGCGAGGATTCACCGTGGCGCGATGCGTTTTACTTCCATGAGGACGGCTCGTATGACTGCTGGTGGGGCGTGGGCAACATGCCCGCCATCAATGAGAGCTCCAAACTGGTGCGCGAGCGGCTCCTGGGCAAGGACGGCGTGATCCGAAAATGGCTGCGCGCCGGCGCCCATGGCTGGCGTCTGGACGTGGCCGATGAGCTTTCCGATGACTTCCTGGCCGAGATCAAAAAGGCCGTGCTCGCCGAGAAACTCGATGCGCTGCTGCTCGGCGAAGTCTGGGAGGACGCCTCCAACAAGATCAGCTATGGCCACCTGCGCCGCTATCTGCAGGGCTCTGAGCTCGACTCTGCCATGGACTACCCCTTCCGCGACATGGTCATCGGCTTTTTGATGGGCTACAAGAATGCCTATCAAGCTGCTGAGGACATCGAGACCCTGCGCGAGAACTACCCGCGCGAGGCACTGGCCTGCGCGCTCAATCTGCTTTCGAGCCACGACCGCCCGCGCATTATCTCGGTGCTCGGCGGTGGCCCCGACGAGTCGCAGCTGCCCGAGAGCGAGCGCAGCAAATGGCGCCTGGACGAGAACTCGATGGGCCTGGCCAAGAGCCGTTTTTGGTTGGCAACGCTCATGCAGATGACCTTCCCGGGCGTTCCCTCAATCTATTACGGTGACGAGTACGGCTTGGAGGGTCTCACCGATCCGGGTAATCGTCGCACCATGCCGACCAAGGAAGACCTGCACGACTTCGATACGTTCGCGATCGTCAAGAACGCATCTTCTGTGCGCCGTGCGCTGCCATTTATGATCGATGGCGAGATCAAGGCCTTTGCACTCAATGATGAGGTGTTGGCCTACAACCGTACGGGCAAGGACGGCGAGTCGGCAACCGTCATCATCAACCGCAGCCTGCGCAACTCGCATCGTGTGACCATTCCGGCACTCGGCGAATGCGCGAGCGATGTGATTAGCGGTCACGAGTGCGAGATCCACAACGGCACGGTCACGCTCGATCTGTATCCGCTGGGTTCGTCGATCATCTATCACCACGCCGAGCAGCGCCTGCAGGAGCCGCTCGATCACGGTGCGGGTGTTGTGTGCCATATCACATCGGTGCCGACCGATGACGGCAAGCCCGGTACGATCGGCGCGCCCACGCGTCGCTTTATCGACCATCTGGCCGCCATGGGCATGCGCTACTGGCAGGTTTTGCCCGTCAATCCCACGGACTTCTTCCGCTCCCCCTACGCCGGTCCTTCGGCCTTTGCAGGCAATATCGACCTGCTACCCGAGAGCCACGAGGAGCTGGCCGCCGACTTTGAGACCTGGAAGGCCCGCGGCGGGGAGGATGCCGATCCGCTGTACACCGCGTTTAAACATCGCAACGCCGATTGGCTCGAGAAGTACTGCGTCTATATGGCCGTCAAAAAGTACTTTGAGGGCGAGTCGCGCCACAATTGGCCGGCAGATGTCGCGCGCTACAACGAGCATCTAATCGACGACAAGCGCTTCCACAACGAGGCCGAGCTTCAGGCGTACATGCAGTACCGCTTTGACCTGGCCTGGTGCGAGCTCATGAACTACGCGCACAAGAAGGGCATCGAGGTCATCGGCGATATCCCGATGTATGTTTCGGACGATTCGGCAGACGCGTGGAGCGAACCCGAGAACTTCTGGCTGTCCGATACCGGCAAGGCGATTGAGATTTCCGGTGCACCGCCCGACAACTTTGCACCCGAGGGCCAGGTGTGGGGCAACCCGACGTTCCGCTGGGACCACATGAAGCAGAACGGCTATAGCTGGTGGATGGATCGCCTACGTCGTGCCTTTTCGCTCTACGACCGCGTGCGCCTGGATCACTTCCTGGGCTTCCACAGCTACTTTAGTATCCCTGCGGGCAAGGCTTGCGCCGACGGCCGTTGGCTGGCGGGCCCGGGTAAGGACCTGTTCCAGACCGCTTATGACGAGCTGGGTCCGCTCAACTTTATCGCCGAGGACCTGGGCTATTTGACGCCCGGTGTTCGCGCCATGGCTTCGACCTGCGGCTTCCCCGGCATGGACGTGCTGGAGTTTAGCAACTACGACGTTCGCTGCGGTGTGCATCCCACGCCCGGCAAGATTCTGTACACGTCGACGCACGACACCTCGACGCTCGCCGGCTGGTGTACGCGTTCCTTTGCCGGCGGCGACGAGCCGAGCGGTGTTGAGTTTGCGGCCAAGCTGATGAGCGACGCGCTGGCAAGCGACGCTCCCCTGGTGATGATGCCGCTGCAGGATATCCTGGGGCTTGGCGACGGCGCCCGCATGAACGTTCCGGGCGTGGCCACGGGCAACTGGACCTGGCAGGCTGACGAGGCGGACATTGCAGCCGCCGAGAACAAAACCGCACAGCTCCTGCGCAACAACCATAGATTCTGGGGCGAAGCGTGATAAAACCCCCGATATAGGGTACAGTTACAAACGTTTGAATTTTTGCGGGCAGAGTAATCTGCCCGCTTTGTGCTGAAAAGGAAGTATTATGGCGCGCTACGATTACAAGTGCTCGAGCTGCGGCAACGTGTTTGAGGTTGAGCATCCCATGTCCGAGACTCCCGAGGTCGTGTGCCCTAGCTGCGGTGCCCCGGCAGCCAAGACGTTCTCGGCCAGCGGCATTAAATTTGAGGGTAGCGGTTTCTACAACACCGACCAGCGAAGCGGCGGCTCCAGCACCAACGCCACCAGCGGCTGCTGCGCCAATTGCCCGCATAACCACTAGAAACCAAATAGCCCCGCGACCGGCACCGATCGCGGGGCTATTTCTTTGAGCTATGAGTAGCTAATAATCTACCCAGGTTTCCTTATGAGTTTCGGTGAAATAAGGACTGTTTGGCGGGCAGAAGCCGCTATTCAATCCCTATTTCACCGCAACTTAGTCGTTACTTGCGGACCAGCCTGGAGCAGAAGTGGCCGTCGTAGGAGTCGGCGTTTACCGGCACGCTTTGGAAAAGTCCTCGGTCGTTCTGGCGTACGGAAACGAGCTTCTTGGCCTGATCGAACTCGGGGAGTTGCAGAATCTGCGCCTCGGAGAGCGGTGCGACGCTAAAGTCGACGCCCTCGGGAGAGGCCAGGAAGGCATCCACGACCTGCGTGTTCTCTTCATCAAAAACCGAGCAGGTGGCATAGATGAGCTCTCCGCCGGCGGCCACGCGCGCAGAAGCCTCCTTAAGCATCGTCAGCTGAAGCTTGGGTAACTCGGCCGTCACATCATTCTCGGTCAGGCGCCACGGGATCTCGGGATGACGACGCATGGTTCCGGTGCCCGAGCACGGCGCATCGATAAACACGGTATCGAACTTGACCCGCTCACCGCGCATGGCATCAAACGATGTGAGTACCTCATCGAGCTCGCAGGCATCACCCGAAACCGTACGAACGCCCTGAATACCGGCCTTATGCAGGCGAGCGAGATTCAGATCGCACTTGCGATCATGCAGATCGAGCGCCGTATGCTGACGCTCATATTCCGCACGCTTTGCCTGGCACATCATCACATAGGTCTTGGTACCGCGACCGGCACCAATCTCAAGGCAGCTTCCAGGGCGCGTGGCAGCTGTGGCGATAAGCTGCGCATTGAGATCAGACGCCACCGCGGCAGCATGCTCAAACACACCAGAAGCAACGGTAACCTGGGCATCAACCGGGGCATGGCAGCCCGGGAAGACAGGCGCGACGAGCTGCGAGATATACGGATCAGGTTTGGTTGCAAAGGCGTTCTCATGCAGGGCCAGCGGCGCGGGGGCCAGATTGCCGGCAAAGTTAAGCGCACCCTCAGGCGTGTCAAACGACGCCATAATACGAGCGCACAGCCATCGCGGCAGCCCCATCAGGCGCGACAGACGGACCAAGCGTCGCTCAGACTCATCCACATCGGATGCAGTAGCAAAGTCCTCAACATTGTCCGCAACCTTATGCAGTACAGCATTGGCCAAGCCAGCGGCGGACTTAGCACCGCAGCGAACCAGCTCAACACCCTGACTTACGGCAACGCGGCCAGGCGTATGCAGATAGAGCATCTCGAAGGCCGAGATACGAAGCGCCATGCGAACACGCGGCGCAACCTTTTTAGGCTTATCGAGAAACTGATCGAGCAGCTCGTCCAAAATGCCCTGCGTGGCGGCAACACCGAGCGCCAAACGAGCGGCAAAAGCAGAATCGCGCTGGTCAATAGCCTTGGCCGATGCGCGAGAGGACAGCACGTCACGCGCATACATGCCGCGGCGATCGGCCTCCATTAGCACATCGAGCGCAAGCTTGCGCGCGGGAGACAGCTTGCTCATGACAAAACACCCCAGATAAGATCGGCACCCTGCAGGCCAGCAGCCCAAGCAGAAGCGGCCATAGCACGTTTGCCATCGGGCTTAACCTCGAGCAACTCAACCGAGCCATCGGAAAGGCCCAGGTAAACACGCTTGGCCTTAACGAGAACCTGACCCTCGCCAAGCGACACATCGGCCGGCGCAGCATCGAGCACGCGCACGGTCTTGCCGGCAATCACGCAACGAGCAGGCGCGGTATCGGACGAGGCCAGCACATGACGCACGCAATCAAGCGCCGCCATTTGCGGATCCAGACGCATCTCCTGCTTAGAAATCTTGGCAGCATGGGTAACGAGCGCCTCATCCTGTTCAGTCCAAACAGCCGAGCCATCGGCAAGAGAAGGAAGCGTACTGGCAAGCAGCTTGCCGCCAAGCTCACCAAGCTCCATGGTCAGCGCCTCAGCATGCTTACCGACAACCGAGGTCGAGGCCTGCGCGCAATAAGCGCCGGTATCCACGCCATGTCCAATACGCATAATGGAAACGCCAGCAATCTCATCACCAGCAAGAATGGCACGCTGAATAGGAGCAGCCCCACGCCAACGGGGCAGCAAGGACGCATGAACATTTACAATGCCGAGCGGTGCCATATGCAGCACCTCATCGGGCAAAATGCAGCCATAAGCAGCCACACAGAAAATGTCAGCCTGGGCAGCTTGAAGCGTCTCAACAACCTCAGGCGTCATACGATTAGCCTCAATAACCGGCAACCCAAGCTCAAGCGCCTTGGCCTTAATAGGAGACGGCTCCAGCTTCTTACCACGCCCACGAACAGCATCGGGACGAGTAACAACAAGCGCAATCTCGTTCCCAGCCTCAACAAGCGAAACCAGCGAAGGCACAGCAAAATCAGGCGTACCCATAAACACAATACGCATAAAGGACGTCTCCCCTCAACCAAAGCCGAGACGGCTACAAAGAACAGCGGAAAGCCAAGTACCCGGCCCATCCGCAAGAACAATTCAACAAGAACAAATATACCCAAAACCAAAGAAAGAGCCGCATATAAGCAGCCCTCCCAACAAAGCACCTATCAGCGAAGACGCCCTTCCCTGGCCCGACGGCACCCGGGCGAGACAAGCAGCGTCAACGTAGTCCCCGGGGTGCCCGCCTATATCGTCCCGCGCGCAGTTTCGCAGCGCAGCGAGAATGTTTGAGCACGGGATGATATAGGCGGGCGCCCCGGGGACGGACAAACCTACTCCGTCTCGCCCGGTCGAGCGCCGCGGGCCAGGGCGTCCTGGTACTCCTTGACGGCCTTGAGCCTCTGCATGGGCTTAAGGCGCTCGAACATGGTGTTGCCGTGCAGATGATCGATCTCGTGCTGCAGGCACACGCAGAACAAATCGCCCGTGGCCTCATAGCGAATCAGGTTGGCGTCCAAGTCGTACGCCTCGACCACGACATGGTCGGGACGCTCGATCTCGCAGCTAATGCCGGGGATGGACAGGCAGCCCTCGCTAAACGGCACCAGATGGTCGCTCTGCTCAACAATGACGGGGTTAATGAGCACGTAGGGGTCATAGTCGTTCTTGTCGTTGTAGTCGCAGTCGATGGTGACGAGCTGAATGAGCTCGCCGATCTGCGGGGCAGCCAGGCCGCAACCGCCGTTCTCGAACATCATCTTCTTCATCTTCTCGGCAAGCGCCTCGATCGCCGGGGTGATCTCCTCGATGACGGCGCACTCCTGGCGCAGACGAGGGTCGGGCGACAGTACGATTCCGTTGGCTTCCATGGCCATCCTTTCGGGTTATTACATCAAATCATAGGCGTCGACGTCAACGCTCACGCTCACGCCGCGCACAGAGCCCACCTCTTTGAGGCAGGCGTCGATATCATCAGAGACATGGTACCCCACGGGCGACTTCGCAAGCAGATGGAAGCGGTAACGGTCCTTGGCTCTCTCGATTACACACGAAGCCGGGCCCAGCACCTGCGGCACGACACTCCCCGCCCGCAAAAAGTCGGGCGCGGCGGCATGCCAGCGGCGCTTAAGAAGCTTTGCAATGCGCCCGATGTAGTCCTGCGCGTCGTCTCGGTTCGCCGACCACACCAAGATGTTGACCAAGCGAACAAACGGCGGGTACAGCGCGTCGCGGCGCTGGTCCAGGTCGTAGTCGGTAAAGATCGAACGGTCGTGCTCAGCGACGGCGCGAATTACCGGGTCATCGGGCAGGTAGGTCTGGATGATGACCTCGCCGGGGCGATCACCACGACCGGCACGGCCGGCGACTTGCTCCAGCAGATCGTAGGCGCGCTCCCCTGCACGGAAATCAGGCAGCTTTAACGCAAAGTCGGCATTGACCACGCCCACGAGCGTGACCTCGGGAAAGTCGAGGCCCTTGGCGATCATCTGGGTGCCCAGCAGCACCGCACAATCGGCGGCATCGAACTGCTCGAGCAGCTTTTTGTGCGCATCCTTGCCGCGCGTGGAATCGGCATCCATGCGAATAATTGCGACGTCCTCGGGAAGCATCTGGTGCAGTGCGTCCTCGATCTGCTGAGTGCCCATACCCATTTTTGCCAGGTAGCGACTGCCACATTTGGGGCAACGGCTCGTGGGCGCGGGATACGGCTGCACGCGCCAGGACGAACCGCAGGTGTGACACTGCAGCGTGTGCGTGCGCTCGTGGTACGTGAGCGCGGTGGAGCAGTGGTTGCACGTGGGGACACATCCGCACTCGCGGCACATCAGGAAGGGCGCAAAGCCACGCCGGTTGTGCAGCAACACGGCCTTTTCGCGGCGCTCGACCACACGCTCCAGGCCTTCCATCAGAGGTTTAGAGAACATGGAGCGGCTACCGTGCGCGAACTCGCGGCGCAGGTCGGCAATGCGGACAGTCGGCAGCACGGCGTGTCCCGGGCGCTCGGGCATCTCGACGCGCGTCCAGGTGGCACCGTTATACGTGCCGCGGCGGCAGCGGTCGAGGGCCTCAGCAGAAGGCGTGGCCGAGCCCAACACGAGTGGGCAGCGATAGCGCCGCGCCATCTCGGCCGCTACCTCGCGCGCGTGGTAGCGCGGGCTGGAGCCCTGCTTGTAGCTGGTCTCATGTTCCTCGTCAATGATGATAAGGCCCAAGTCGTCAAGCGGGCAAAAGAGCGCCGAGCGGGCGCCGACGACCACGCGGGCCGCACCGCTGGCGACCATATCCCACTGGTCCAGACGCTCGCCGGCCGAAAGGCGCGAATGGAACACGGCGACCGTCTCGCCAAAGCGCGAGCGGAAGCGGCCGACG
>CAJLLB010000073.1 GCA_905207425.1 uncultured Collinsella sp. | reverse complement strand
AATGAATGCCACGGAAAAGAGGAAACTGACATGGAATTAAAAGTCAAAGCGGTATCCCCCAAAATCGGAAAAGAGATCCCCACCCCCTTTTACGCCACCCCCGGGTCGGCGGCCATGGATCTGCACGCCTGTCTGGACCAGCCCATCACCCTGCTGCCCGGCGGGCGGACGGTGATCCCCACGGGCATCGCCATCGCCCTGCCCTCGGCGGATTACGTGGCCCTGGTGCTGGCCCGGAGCGGGCTGGGCATCAAGCACGGGGTGGTCCCCTCCAACTGCGTGGGGGTCATTGACAGCGATTACCGGGGTGAAATTATGGTGGGCCTCTATAACTCCGGGGAGTCGGAGTACACCATCCAGCCCGCAGACCGCATCGCCCAGCTGATGGTGCTGCAGGAAGTGGGCGAGCTCGGCGGCACGGCCCGTGGAGAAGGGGGCTTCGGCTCCACCGGGAAGTAAACATTTATCCAGAGAGGAGCATCTCAGTCATGTTCGGTTTTTTCAAGAAGAAGAGCGGCGAGATCCCCGAGGAACAGGAGCGGCTCCAGAAGGCGGCCGCCCGAGAGGCGGAGCGGAAGGAGGCGCCGGCAATTCCGGAGGAGCTGCGGGCCCTGGGGAGCGCCGCGCCGGTGCTGTGGAGCGCCAACTACTCCCTGGGGGTAGCGGTGCTGGCCCGGGCCCTGCAGGTCATCGCCCCGGTGCTGGGGCCGGATTTTGACATCGAGATCACCGAGACCCACCACAGCCAGAAGGCGGACGCCCCCAGCGGCACCGCAAAGCTGCTGCTGGAAGCTGTCGATCCCCAGCACCGCCTGCGGCCGGTGTATGGCCGGGAGGGGAACTGCGGCCGCCGGGAGAAGGATGAGGTAGGCATCCACGCACTCCGGGGCGGCACCGTGGCCGGGACCCACACGGTCCATTTCTTTGGGCCGGATGAGGAACTGGAGCTGACCCACCGGGCTGCCAGCCGCCAGATCTTTGTGAACGGGGCCCTGCACATCGCCCGGCTGCTGCCTGGGCGGCCCAAAGGGGTCTATGACCTGCAAAAAATCTTGTTTGGAGAGTGACTATGAACGCCCAGGAGATCATCGACTATATCGCCAGTTCCCCCAAGAGAACGCCAGTGAAAATTTATATCAACCTCACGGCCCCGGTGGACTTCGGCTCCGCCCAGGTGTTCGGCGAGGGCGGCAGCCGCGTCGTCTTCGGCGACTGGGCAGAGCTGGCCCCCATTCTGGAGGCCAATCGGGAGAGGATCACCGACCTGGTGGTGGAGAATGACCGCCGCAACTCCGGCGTGCCCCTGCTGGACCTGAAAGATCTCAAGGCCCGGATCGAACCCGGGGCCATCATTCGGGAGAAGGTGGAGATCGGCGAGGGTGCCGTCATCATGATGGGGGCCATCCTCAACATCGGCGCCGTGGTGGGCAGGCGCACCATGATCGACATGGGCGCTGTCCTGGGCGGCCGGGCCACGGTGGGGGATGACTGCCACATCGGCGCCGGCGCCGTGCTGGCCGGGGTGGTGGAGCCCGCCTCCGCCACCCCGGTAGTGGTGGAGGACGGCGTCCTGGTGGGCGCCAACGCCGTGGTGATCGAGGGGGTGCGGATCGGCGCCGGGGCTGTGGTGGCCGCGGGCGCTGTTGTGACGGAGAACGTCCCTCCCAACGCGGTGGTGGCCGGAACCCCCGCCAGGATCATCAAGATGAAGGACGCCCGCAAGGCATACGTCGACCACGCCATCGATACGCTTGATGGCCTGAGGCTCGACGGCCTGGTCGTTGCCGTCGACTGCGGTCACGGTGCTTCCTGCCAGACTACGCCCGCCGCGCTGCAGCGCCTGGGTGCCACGGTCCATGCCATCAACACTGATTACTGCGGCACCGACATTAACGTCGAGTGCGGCTCCACTCACCTTGAGCCCCTGCGCGAGCTCGTGCTGCGCACCCATGCTGACATCGGTCTGGCCCACGACGGCGACGCCGACCGCGTACTGTTCGTGGACAGCGAGGGCAATGAGATCGACGGTGACTATATCCTGGCTATCTGCGGTTCTGACCTCGCCGCTCGCGGCAAGCTCGCCAACTCCGAGATCGTCTCGACCGTCATGTGCAACCTGGGCTTCTCCATCGCTATGAAGGAGCAGGGCTTCGAGATGGTTCAGACCGCCGTGGGCGACCGCTACGTTTTGGAGCGCATGCTCGCGGACGGCGCCGTCATCGGCGGCGAACAGTCCGGCCACATCATCTTCTTGGAGCACAACACCACCGGTGACGGCCTGGTGACGGCTCTGCAACTGCTGGCCGTGCTCAAGCGCACCGGTCGTACCCTCACCGATCTTGCCGGCATCATGAAGAAGTACCCGCAGGTACTCGTCAACGTGCATTCGGACAACAAGGCTGGTCTGGACGATTGCCAGCCCATCTGGGATGCCGTCGCTGCTGCCGAGAAGGAGCTTGACGGCCGCGGCCGCATTCTGGTGCGCCCGAGCGGTACCGAGCCGCTGGTCCGCGTGATGGCCGAGGCCGAGACGCACGAGCTGACCCAGCGCGTTGTCGACGACATCGTCGAGGTTGTCAAGCGCGAACTTCCCTAATGGTCAAAAACCGTTGCCAAGTGGTAAACTGTTAAGGTTATTTTGATTGATTGGTATGTCCGAGGGGGAGCATGTTCACTAAAGTCCTAAGGTCTTTTGGTATGCGTGGTCGAGTCCTTACGCTGGATGCTCCCATCTCGGGCGATGTCATTCCGCTTTCCGAGGTAAACGACCAGACGTTTGCCACCGGCCTTTTGGGCCAGGGCGTGGCGATTCGGCCCACCGGAACGCGTGTGATTGCACCGGCTGATGCCAAGGTCGAGGCCATTTTTCCCACGGGACACGCTGTTGCGCTTAACACGGTCGATGGCTTGGACGTGCTCATCCACGTTGGTTTGGACACTGTTCAGCTCGAGGGCAAGCACTTTACCGTACATGCGCAAGTGGGTGACATCGTCCATAAGGGCGATGTACTCATTGAGTTCGATCGCGAGGCAATTGCTGCCGAGGGCTACGATGTGACGGTTCCCATCTTGGTGTGCAACTCCGTTGAGTTCTCGAGTATCAAGGGCTCCGTTGGCGTGCATGTCGAAGAGATGGACCAACTCATCGTTGCTCGCGAGCGCTAGCAAGTGCACGTGGCCATTAGCCTACAATTCAAACACGTTTACGGAGGGCGCCCTTGAAAGAGGACGCCCTCCGTGGCAAGATGGGATTTGTCCGAGGCTAAACAGCTTTGGGTCACCGTGGACGGGCAGGGGCCTCGACGCGGTTAGACACGAGACACATACATTACGCGACCTCGCCCTGGTGGCCGCACACGTTGGTTGCGGCCGACGCGGGCCGCGGGCAAGTGCTTGTAAGGGAGCCTTGCCTCTCTTGTACGAGAAAGGACGCGTAATGAAGATCATTAAAGCTAAAGACTACGAGGATATGAGCCGCAAGGCCGCTAATATCATCTCGGCCCAGGTTATCCTCAAGCCCGACTGTGTGCTGGGCCTTGCCACCGGCTCCACCCCGATCGGTGCCTACAAGCAGCTCGCTGCTTGGTACGAGAAGGGCGACGTCGACTTTGCCGAGGTCAGCACCTACAACCTGGACGAGTATCGCGGCCTTTCGCACGACGATCCCCAGAGCTATCACTACTTCATGCGCGAGAACTTCTTCGATCACATCAACATCGACCTGAACAACACGCATGTGCCCGACGGTTCCAACCCCGACGCCGCCGCTGCCTGCTCTGAGTACGACAAGATCGTCGCCGCCGCCGGTTACCCGGATCTGCAGCTGCTCGGCATTGGCAACAACGGCCACATCGGCTTCAACGAGCCCGATGACCACTTCTCCAAGGGCACGCACTGCGTCGACCTTACCGAGAGCACCATTCAGGCCAACAGCCGCCTGTTCGACAGCATCGACGATGTTCCCCGTCAGGCCTACACCATGGGCACTCAGACCATCATGTATGCCCGCATGATCCTGGTCGTCGCCAACGGCGAGGCCAAGGCTCAGGCCGTGCATGACATGTGCTATGGTCCGGTTACGCCCGAGTGCCCGGCTTCGATCCTGCAGCTGCACACCAACTGCGTTGTCGTTGCCGACGAGGCCGCCCTTTCGCTCTGCGAGTAGCGCGAATCCTGCAGCTCGACATAGCCTTGCCTAAGGCCTCCGCTTTGCGGGGGCCTTTTTGCTATCCCTTTTTGCCCACTTGACCAAAATCTTGCCGCAAGCTTGACGAATGCCGGATGCCCAACAGCTTGATTCATTCCATACCAGATTCTATGCAAAAATGCCACTAGAAGGTCGTAGACGGTAGCGGGTGCTAGGCGAGTTGAATGACATGGCTGAACCTTGTTCATCTGCGTTACACTGCCGCTTAGATGGGACAAGCTGACAAGCTCATTTACCTGCTTAAAGACCGATTAGTCGGGGGATTAATAACAATCGGCCCTCGCTGTACAAAAACTTGCCGCTTGCGTACCAAAAGACAACCTAAAACACAAGGTCGCTCTATTCATAGCGCGGCTTGTATGGTCTTGCGGCTACAGTGTCCATACGGTCGAGTTGAGGAGCGGGCATGGTAAATGATTTGAGCGGTATAGACGACCTCGAGCTGATGCCGCTGGGCGGAGGCTATATGGTGCGACGCGAACGCTTGATGAATGAGCTTATCGCCAAGGGCCGAAAGGCCGGCATCGTGGTGCTTTATGCGCCCGACGGGTTTGGGAAGACCTCGGTGCTGCTGCAGTACACCCATGAGGTTAAATGCGACCCGACGCGAGGCCCCGTGCGGATTATCGAGGCCGATCGCGCCACTGGGCGCGAGGTGTTTATGCAGCTCGAGGTGGTTACCGAAGAACTCAAAGACAAACCGCACTCCCTTATCGCGATTGATAATGTGCCAAACCTCGATCAGCACGATACCGAAGACCTCATCGACAGGATTCGCGGCCTGCGCGCTATGGGGATAGGGGTCTTTATCTCCTGCCGTCCTTCAAATCGTCAGCTGATTCATGGGCTGGGCGATTCGGTTAAGATCAATGCGCAGATGCTCAAGGTGCATGCCTATGAGTATTCGGCGTGGGCATCGGCGTTTTCGATCAGCACATCGCTCGACTTTTATCAGCTCACGCAGGGCGTGCCCGAGCTCGTTTCGGCATTGCAGACGGGTCTGTATGGCCAAGGCGACGTAGCCGGTCTGCTCGAAAACGAGATTGTCAACGTATATGGCGCGGCACTTGCCGATCTGGCTTCGCTCGACAATAATGCGCTGTTTTGCGTGGCATGTCTCATGGTTTTGATGGGCGAGGGCAATATCGCAGAACTCGAGGCTTGCGGGGTGAGGCTGTCGATGGTCGACCAGTCCTACTTTGTACGCGACTACCCGATCTTTGGCTTGGATCCCGCCGAGCGGAGTTTTACGTGTCTGGGCACGGAGGATAACGGACGCTTGCGCTTGCGTAAGTTGGTGGCCGAGGTTCGCCCCGAACTTGTTCCGAGGGCGGCCCGGATTTTGCTTAAGGCGGGCCGATGCGATGCGGCGATGGGCCTGGCGGACGCCTTTTTGGACCGTGAGGCGGTTCTTGAACTTGCTGGGCAGTATGGGGTCGATTTTGCTCTGACGGGGCACGGGGCCGATATCTGCCGAGCAGCGCTGGGCACGATCGACGCTGACGATCCGGCTCCAGAGCCAACGCCTGCCGAGGCGCTTGGCGTATATCTGGCAGCGGTCAGCGTGTCCAACACAAAGCTCGCCCGCTATATGGCATCGGTCATCGAGCGCGGGGGCGAACGGGCGGCCTGCGAAATAGACCCTGTTTCATGGAGGGTGGCCCAGACACTGACGGCTGTTTGCTATGGGGACAACGGGCTTGGGCTTCCTACGAATCTGGCCGTGCCAGAAATCGAGACATCCCATACCGCACTCGATATGTTGTCTGCGCATATCGAGGTCAAGCGCTGTCTGACCGAGCGGGGAAATGACGGCGGCGTTCTACAGCAGCTCAAAACGAGCAGGGCCTACGACTGCGAGCTCGACATCGCGGGGATTGTTATACGGGCCGATAGCATGCTGGTGGAGCTCTTTGATGGGTCGTTTGCGGGAACCGACGAGCGCGACGACGAGATGACGGTGGTGCGGGAGGCGCTCGACGTACGTGGGCTTAAGGCGATGGCTATCTGGGTGCGCATGGTGTTGGCGGCACGGCGGCTCCTTTCCGGCTTGCCGGTAACCGACGATGCGGCGTTCAACGAGCTCGATCGTTTTGCCGTGCGCATGCGCGACAACCAGATTCAGCTGTTTGGCCTGTTGCTAGAAGGTTGGCAGTCGCTGGCAGAGGGACGGCCGGTTAATGCAAAGTTCCGTGCGGTCCAAGTGCTTAAACTTGCCGAGGAGTCGATTGCGTACATGCGCGATAACGCATTGCTGCTGGAGCGCGCAGCGTATCTGCGTAACACGTCGATGGTTTCGGTACGCGAGGAAGCGGAGCTACTCGATATAAGCCAGACGCAGGTTGGTGGCGCAGAAGCCTGGATGGTGGCGCTGCATTTGGCCTGTGCGGGCCGAGACAGCGATCTTGCGGCCTGGATGTCCATGAATCGTGCGGGAATTCTAGAGCCATCGTATCGGCTCTTTGCGCGCCTTGCCATGCATTGTCTGGGCGAGCCGGCGGCCAGGATACGCAAGAAGCTTCCCGTGCGCGAGCTGTCGCGGTATTCGCTGCGCGACGATTTAGAAGGGGAGGGCGAGCGCCTGTTCCAGGCCGGCGAGGTTGAAGCCGTTGATACCATCGACCATATCGAGATTCGTATGTTTGGGGCGTTTCGCGCCGAGCGCGACGGGTTTCCCATCACGGACAAAATGTGGCGCCGCAAGAAGGCGGCGACACTTGCCGAGCGGCTTGCGCTGGGCATGGATGCGCTCGTCGATCGTGAGACGCTGGCCATGGAGCTGTGGCCCCATGCCGAGTTCAATAGCGCCCGCAACAACCTGTACTCGACGATATCGCGCTTGCGGTCGGCTTTGGGGCCGACGCCGGATGGCAAGTCATGCGTGCTCATCCAAAATGAATGCATTGGGCTCAACGGCGACTACGTCAAGACCGATGTACGGCTGTTTGACCAGATAAGCCGCGAGGTTTTGGGAAATCGCACGGGTGCGCGCGGGCCCCATCTGGTCGAGTTGTGCCTTAAGATTGAACAGCTTTATGCCGGACCGTTGTATGTTCCCAATGGCTGTAATCCCACCTACTTTTTGCGCATGCGGCGCATTATGCAGTCAAAGTACATCGATTGCATGATTAAGGGAGCAAATGCCGCTCTAGAAGAAAACGATCTGCAGTCGGCGATTTGGCTGGCGGAGTCGGGGCTTCGACAGGAAACGGCGCGTGAGGATATGGTGCGCTGCGCCATGCGCGTCTACAGTGCGGCGGGGCGACGGCGCGATATCGTCGAGCTGTACAGCGGGCATATGCACCACCTGAGGGAGCAGGTCAATGGCGTGCCCGAGCCCGAGACGCGGCGCCTATACGAGCGCTTGGTGGAGGGGCGGCTCAATCGCGTGCTGGTCGAACGATAAAAAACGGGCGCCCGAAGTACTTGGGCACCCGTAAGCTTGCTATGTGTTGGCTCGCCGGATCATTGGCTCCTAGACGAGTTTGATCTTCTCGATGTCCTTGCGCGAGGACTCGCGATACAGCGAGAACTTGCGGCCGATGACCTGGACGACCTCGGCGTGGCAACGCTCGGCGAGCTCCTCGGCGGCTTCGCGGGCGGAAAGGCTGGAGCCATCGAGCACGGAGCACTTAACGAGCTCGTGCTTCTCCAGGTAGGCGACCGTCTGCTCGACGGTGCCCTCGTTGACGTCGGACTTGCCGATGATGATGGCGGGGTTGAGGTGATGGGCCATGCTGCGAAGCTGCTTGACCTGTGCTCCTGTCAGTGCCATGGGTTCTCGCTTTCTATGTATGGGGCGCCCCGCGACGGGGCCTTAATCTACGTGAGCTGTCCCACGATAGCGCAGGAACGGCGCGGTGTGGAGCGCGTTTTCCCAGTTCAAAAAGAATGCGGATGCCGAGTGAGTGGGCGGTGCGGGCTGTGAACAGGCTATGAGCTGGGCGCAGAGACCGGCTCCCATGCAATAAACGCCCAACGAACCTTGCGGACATGATCGAGCATATAGCGCCCCTGCGGCACGCCCTTGGACCCCGGCTCGCCGGCATGGGGGTTCTCAATCATGTGTTGAGCGATGTAGTCACGCAGGCAGTCGATCTTGTCCTCGTTGCCATGCTCGAGCATACGAGAAAAGTCCGCCACACCCGCTTCAAGGCTGTCGAAGGTATCGCGACGGGGCGATTCAAAGTACGTAACCTGCGGCAGGACACCCATCTGAACGAGGATATTAAAAGCATACACAAAGCCATTACTGCAGGTAACCGAGGCGCCGATGGCGTTCATCAGGTGCAGGTCATAGCGCGGGCTGGAGTTGGCGACCATCGTGACAGCACAACGCCGACGAGCCGTACGGTCAAGCTTGGCAAGTGCACCTTTTAGATTGGTCGTCGTAACCGACCGACTGGCAAAGGCAACATCCACCGCTTTCGCGACCGGTCCAACCAGATCCCAATCGTCATCCCAAGCAAGCTCAAGCGGCGTTATACGCCCCTCGAGCCCGTAGTACTCAATGCCGGCATCAAGCGTGCCCAACATGGCAGGGGAAAAATCAGCGGCAATCACGGGATGTCCGTCTTGCGCAAGCGGAATAGCAATCGACCCAGCCCCACACCCCATATCCAGCACGGATTCACCAGGCTTTAACGCCAACAGCTTTATAAAATCCCGAGCATAAGGGGCAGTCTCCAACGGCCGAAAATGCCGAGCCCTTTTATCCCACTCAAAAGAATCATCAGCCCGCCGCCGACCAGCCTGCAGACGCATCCATTCGCCATTCCAATCCGCAGAAAGCAGCTCAGAACGAATCAAATCATCAGCCACGGGCCATCCCCCTCACAACAAAAAAGCGACTCCTCCCAAAAGAAGAGCCGCAACCAGCATATATCAGAAAGAACCGATCCAACGCCAAACCGCCATACCAGTAAAGTAGGGCAGAAGCGAAGCGACTGCCAAAGGGATAGAACCCAACCGAGGTCCCGTTGTGCGGGAGCCCCGGGGAGGGCAAATATATAAGGTCGATCGCGAGTTCCGCACGAGCCGGAGAGCACTTAATGTGCTCTCCGTGCGAGTCAGGACTGTCCGAGCAGGCGACCTTATATATTTGCCCTCCCCGGGGCTCCTCGCCAGTCCCCCTCAGCTAGTTCTTCAGCGAGTTCAGCGGCGCCGGGAAGCGTCCGCCACGGTGGGCAAGCACGGTGCCGGCGTTGGGGTTCACCGGCATGATGGGCGCACGGCCGAACAGGCCGCCATACTCGACGCAGTCGCCCACGCCCTTGCCGATAGCAGGAATCACGCGGACGGCCGTGGTCTTGTTGTTGATGACGCCGATGGCCATCTCGTCGGCGATGATGCCGGCGATGGTCTCGACCGGGGTGTCGCCGGGGATGGCGATCATGTCCAGGCCAACGGAGCACACGCAGGTCATGGCCTCGAGCTTCTCGAGCGAAAGCGCGCCGGCCTCGACGGCGGCGATCATGCCGGCGTCCTCGGACACGGGGATGAAAGCGCCCGAGAGACCGCCCACGCTGGAGCTGGCCATGACGCCGCCCTTCTTGACGGCATCGTTGAGCATGGCGAGCGCGCAGG
>CAJLLB010000072.1 GCA_905207425.1 uncultured Collinsella sp. | reverse complement strand
GCCGGGGCATGCCCCGCCTCTTACACCACATCTCTGCGCGCTACCTCCGGAACTCGGTCCAAATTGAGTTATTGCGCCGCGTTAGCCCAAAACACCCGACAGGATCTCGATCAGACTGTCCACGTCGGCTTCCTCGCAGACGAGTGGCGGCAGGAAACGCAGCGTATGCGCACCCGTAGCGTTGATCACGGCACCGGCGGCCAGCGCGCGGGCAACAACACCATGCGCGTCGCCCGCGGCATCATCCAAATCACAGCCGAGCATCAAGCCGCGACCACGTACCTCGGTCACGTGCGGCAGCTTGGCGAGCTTTGCCTCCATATAGGCACCCACCTTGGCAGCATGCTCGGCATAATCGCCACGCACAAGCGCGGAGAGCGTCGCGGCACACGTCGCGATGGCCAAGCAGCTACCGCCAAAGGTCGAGCCGTGGTCGCCCGGCTTAAACACGTCGGCAATCTCCTTCTTCGCCACGACGGCACCCATGGGCACGCCATCAGCAATGCCCTTGGCAAGGCTCATGATGTCGGGCTCCACGCCATAGGTCTGGAACGCAAACGGCTTACCCGTGCGGAAGATACCGCACTGGACCTCGTCGGCGATAAGCACGGCGCCCACTTCGTGTGCCAGGTCGCGCGCTGCCGCCATAAACTCCTCGGTCATGGGGTGCACACCACTCTCACCCTGGATCGGCTCGAGCATCACGGCACAAATCTCGCTCCCCAGCTGCTTAATGATCGCACGCAGTTCATCGACATCGTTGGGCGTGCAGGCCACAAAGCCACCCGGCAGCGGGCGGAAGCTGTCCTGCAGCCAATCCTGCATGGTGGCCGCAATAGTCTCGAGCGTACGACCGTGAAAGCCGCCGCGCATGCACACGATGGTGTTGCCACCATTGCCGGCACGCTTGGCGTACAGACGTGCGAGCTTCATCGAACCCTCGTTGGCCTCGGCGCCGGAGTTGGCAAAGAAGGTCTCCCACACCTGCTCGCCCGCAGCCGGGGCACCAAGAGCAGCTGCCGTGGTCTCATCGCCGGCGGCAATGGCATCGGCAAGCACGCGCGCACCATCTACGTCGTCGTTAGCAAGCTTGGACAGCAGCGCCGCGACCTGTCCACGCTGCTCAATGTAGAAGTAATTGGAGACATGCATGAGCTTTTTGGTCTGTGCCTCGAGCGCCGAGAGCACAGCCGGGTCGCCATGACCTAGGCTGCACACGCCGATGCCGGCAAGAAAGTCGAGGTACTCACGGCCATCGTCGCCGGTGAGCTTCATGCCGTGACCTTCGACAAACTCGACCGGAGAGCGGCCAAAGGTATGCATAACGTAATGGGATTCAAGCGATTGCTGAGCTGCAAGTGACATGGGATGCCTTTCGTTGGGCGCCAGACGGCGCGGGGCTATGGGTGCAGGAATGGGGCGGCTGCGAGTCAGCTAGACCGTCTGAAGCTTCTCGACCTCGTCAAGGTTCTCGGTCAGACGCGCAGCAAACGTCGAAAGCGGATGCGGATGCGTATCGAACTCGTAAGCCGTCTCGGTGGAATGGATCACGGTGCCGACGCCGGCATCGGTCAGCAGCTCCAGGAGCAGCGAATGCGGCGTCGTGCCGTTGATGATGTGGGCTCGGAACACGCCAGCGGTAAGCGCGTCGACAGCCGCACGCAGCTTGGGAATCATGCCCTTATCGACCTCGCCGCCGTAGAGCATTTCGTTAACCTCGTCGAGCGTTAGGTTGGAGATAAGCGAGTCCTTGTCGCTAAAGTCCTTGTACAGGCCATCGACATCGGTCAAAAAGATCGCCTTATGCGCGTGGAGCGCCGCGGCAACGGCACCGGCGGCGGTGTCGGCGTTGATGTTGAAGAAACCGCCGTCCTCCCCCGCCGCGACGGTAGCGATGACGGGGATGTACTCGCTATCGAGTAAGCGCTCGATATAGTCGGTGTTGACGTGCGTCACTTTACCCACGCGACCGAGCTCGGGGTCGAGCGACTCGGCGATGAGCGTGCCGGCATCGCTGCCCGACACGCCCACGGCCAGGTTGCCGTGGTGGTTGAGCGCTGCGACCAGCTCCTGGTTGACCTTACCGCCCAGCACCTCGCGCACGATATCCATGGTGGCAGGCGTGGTCACACGCTGGCCGTTCTTAAACTCGACGGGGATGTCATAGTGGCTGAGCGCCTCGTTGATGGCCTTGCCGCCGCCGTGCACGATGACGGGGCGCATACCGATGATCTTGAGCAAAACGATGTCGCTCATCACGTCGCGGCGCAGCTGCTCATCAACCATGGCGGCTCCGCCATATTTGATAACAACCGTCTTGCCGGTCAGGTTCTTAATCCACGGCAGCGCTTCGAACAGCAGCTGCGCGGTTGCTTCGTTGGATTCGCTCGAACGACAATCGCGTGCGAATTTCATAATCTGCCTCGTCTTTCGTATCGTTATCGCGCCGTGCTCCGCTGTCCGCAATCGCGGCAAGATGCGCAGCGTGCCTGGAATCTAGGAACGGTAATCGCCGTTGATGGAGATGTACTCATGCGTGAGGTCGCAGGTCCACACGGTCGTTGCCGCGTCGCCTGCGCCCAGGTCGGCCGAGATCACGATCTCGGGCGCCTCGAAACGTCGTAGAGCCTCGTCCTCGTCAAAGGGAACAGTCAGACCGTCGCGACAGACAGGCATGCCCATCATGTCGATGGAAACGTCTTCCTGATTAAACTTCACGCCGCACTTGCCAAGCGCCATAGCAACACGGCCCCAGTTGCAGTCGTGGCCGGCGATGCAGGTCTTAACGAGCGGCGAGTTGGCGACGGCACGGGCGGCGATATCAGCTTCCTCGTCGTTCACGGCGCCGGTAACGTTGACCGTAACAAGCTTGGATGCGCCCTCACCATCGGCGGCGATATTGCGCGCCAGGCTCTCGCACACCTCGTGCACGGCAAATGCCAACTCGTCAAAAGCATCGGAGCCCTCGACGATAGGCTCGGCATCTGCGGCAGCGGCGCCGGAGGCAAGCATGATGCAGGTGTCGTTGGTCGAGGTGTCGGAATCGACCGTTACCTTGTTAAAGGTCTGCTTGACGGTCGAGAGCAGCAGGGCATGAAGTGCCGCAGGCTCGACGGGGGCATCGGTAGTAATAACCGCGATCATGGTGGCCATGTTGGGCATGATCATGCCCGAGCCCTTGCACATTCCGCCTACCGTATAGACATTGCCCGCATGACCCGCAGCCTCGCTGACATAGGACACGGCGTACTCCTTGGAGTGCGTGTCAGTCGTCATGATGGCGCGAGCGGCATCGGCGCCACCGTGGGCGGAGAGCGCCTCGTAGGCAGCAGGAATGGCGGTCTCAAACGTGTCGATCGGTAGAATCTGGCCAATCACGCCCGTGGAGGCAACCAGAATCTGCTGGGGCTCACAGCCGATGACCTGCGATGCGATGCTGCACGTCTCGCGCGCGCATGCAAGGCCGGTCTCACCCGTGGCGGCGTTGGCATTGCCAGAGTTGACCGAAACGCCGGCGATGATACCGTAACCCTTGTCGGCACCGCCCAGGTTGGCACGGCTCACTTGCACGGGCGCCGCGCAAAAGCGATTGGTGGTAAACACGCCGGCACCGGGACAGGGTTTATCGGGCACGACGAGCGCGTAATCCAAACGCTCGGGGTTCTTGCGGAACCCAGCGTGGATGCCCGCAGCTTTAAAACCAGCCGCAGCCGTAACGCCACCCTCGACGGCGCGAATCTTGATATCAAACAGCTCGGTATTCATCGTCTTTATGACTCCTTATGTCAAACAAAAAACGGACATCGGTTGGTGCGCCATGCCAGTCGTGATCATGAGACCAGCTTAAGAGTGGCGCCCCACTCGATGCCCGACTACCAAATCGTTAACAATCGAATGTGCTACACCGGGCACGCCACTGTGGGCAAGCCTCGTCGCTCGTCAAAGCCAAAGACGATATTGGCGCACTGGACCGCTTGGCCCGCAGCGCCCTTGCACAGATTGTCGATGGCGCCCGTCGCCACCAGCACGCCCGCGCGCTTGTTGAACGCAAGGCCAATCTGGGCGGCGTTGGTGCCGACGACCGAAGCCGTCTTGGGCTGCTGGCCGGCATCGAGCACGCGCACAAAGGTGCGTCCAGCGTAGAACTGCTTGTAATAGTCGACAACGTCCTCAAGGGTCAAGGTATCGATAGCCTGCGGCGTAAGCGGCATCGTCACCGTGGAGAGCAGGCCGCGCTTGAGCGGTGCCAGATGCGGGGTAAAGACGACGCGATCGGTTAGGCCAAGGATTTGCTCAATCTCGGGCGTGTGGCGGTGCTTGCCCACACCGTAGGCCTCCAAATTCTCGTCGGCGCTGCAAAAATGCGTACGAGCGTTGCAGGACTTGCCGGCACCCGTCACACCGCTGATGGCATCAACGATCACAGGGCCACCCTGGGCAACCCAGCCGGCGCGCACGGCGGGAGCGGCAGCAAGGCTCGTTGCGGTGGGATAGCAACCGGCGCAGGCGACCAGCACCGGTTTGCCGTCGGCATGGTCGGATGCGGCGGTCTCCAAGTCCCGGCAGAATAGCTCGGGCAGGCCAAAGGCACGGGTCTTGAGCAACTCGGGGCTCGTGTGCTCGGCGGCATACCATGTCTCAAAGACAGACGCGTCGCTCAGACGGTAATCGGCCGAAAGATCAAAGCAGGAGACGCCCGATGCAAGCAGCGCGGGCACCTGTGCCATGGCGGCCGTGTGCGGCACGGCAAGAAAAACCGCATCGCAGCTCTTGAGCTCGGGGGCGTCGTGCGTGGTAAAAAGCAGATCGCTCACGCCGGCAAAGCTCGGATAGACCGAAGACAGCGGCTGGCCAGCATCGGCGTTGGACGTAATGGCGACAAGTTCAAACTCGGGATGGCCGAGCACGAGGCGAATGAGCTCGGCTCCGGCATATCCAGCCGCGCCGACGATTCCAACCTTTAAAGACATATCAGACTCCTTGTCTGCGATTTATGCACCGATGCGCATTTCACAGCGCTCGTTATGAAGTGTGTTGAAACTTTAGCACCAAAAAATGCATGAACACGTAAATGGCTTGCATATTCATGCATTGAAACATTCCCGACACATTCGCTTGAAGGAATTGACAAATGGAGCGGGCCCCGTATTGACCGGCGCTCCTAACGGCGCCGGGCAATACGGGGCCCGCCCATGCGAAAACCAAGTTGTTAGGATGAGCCAGCTGGCTAGAGCTCGACCGGCACCCATTCGTCGTGATTGCAGATAAAAGCCTCGGGATCCTCGACGCTAAAGAAGACGAGCGTGGGGTCGTTAGGCCCCTCATAGTGCTCGCCCAGGCGCTCTAGATGCTTCCACCCGGCTTCGCGCATTTCGTCTAAAGCCCGGTCATCCAAGCCGGCACGCCCGCGCAAGATGAGCCAGCCATGGCCCGGCCACCAACTCGTGGCCTCAAAGCGCTGGTTTTGCAGCAGCTCCTGCCACACATCTTTGGTGCGCGCCGTTACAAACCACAGTTTGCCGTCCTGAATCTGTGCAAACGAGAACGGACGCACATGAGGCTGTCCGTCAACGCTCGTCGCCAGATACCATGCCGGCACCGACGTCAGATACTCCAACACCGTATTCAATCCGTCCATGTGTCCTCCTGTACCAGCTAGTTTGGGAGCCTGGTTTGTGCGAGCTAGAGCTCCAGGCGCTCTTCGCTGCCGTCGATATCGCAGAAGCGCGCGGCAATGTTGCGGACCGAAAAGAAAGCAAGGCGGCCGTCGTTGGCGCTATCGTGTTGCTCACCAATGCCCACCATGTGTTTAAAGCCCGCCTGGCGTACCTTGTCGCTCACGACCGCATCGTCCTCGAGCGCGGCCTCGCCGGTCAGCACAATCCAACACTCCCCCGGTTTCCAACCCGAAACCTCAAACTTGGGGTTCGCGCTGAGCTCGGCCCACACGTCCTTGTCGCGCGACGTGCAAAACCACAGCTTGCCATCATCGACCATGGCAAACGAAAACGGCCTCACGCGAGGCTGATGCCCGTCGGCCACATCGGTCGTGGCCAGATACCACGCCGGAATGCGCCTGAGATACGAACAGGCGCGCTCAAGCTGAGCCGTGCGGTCGTTGTCGGTCATAGGGACCCCTTTCTTGCGCTCGAATCGCGCCTAAACAAGTTGAAGGTTGATGACGATGACACACGCGAGCAGCAGCGCCGTCACCACCGCAGCCAGCGCATCCCCGCGGCGAAATGCAAGCGCATGCAGGCGCGTGCGGCCCTGCTCGCCGTGATAGCAGCGTGCATCCATGGCAGCAGACAACGTCTCGGCATGGCGGAACACGCCCGTGAACAGCGGAATCGCCACACTGCCGAGCATACGCACGCCGCCGAGCGGGCCTCCCGTCACGCGCGCACCGCGGCTCGCCTGCGCATCGGCCGTCTGCTTCATCTCGGTGGCGAACTGCGGCATAAAGCGCAGCGCGATACCCATAATCATGCCGAGCTCGTGCGCGGGAAGTCCCACACGCGCAAACGGCGCGAGCAGGCGCTCAAAGCCCGCGGTGAGGTCGAGTGTCGGTGTGGTGAGCGTAATGGCGCTCATGCCGGCCATCATCAAGCTCAGGCGGCACGCCATAAACGCCGCAGAACGCAGCGAGCCCTCGCTCACCCGCAAAAAGCCGAGCTGCCACAGGATGCGGCCACTCTGGTCGGAAAACAGGTTGAGTACCGCAACCACTACGACAATCGCCAGCAGTGGTGCCATCGATGATAGGACCCGGCGCAACGGCACCCGGGACACGGTATAGATCAGGACAACGAAGATTGCGACCGGGGCCAGTCCGCGGAAGCTGCTGACCGTGAGCGTCGTGATCAGAAACACAAAGCCCAAGAGCAACTTAGTTCGCGGGTCCAGGCGGTGGATCGCACTATCGCCGGGATAGTAACTGCCAAACGAAAACGCCTCCATCAGCAGCCCTCCTCTCGCGTGGCTATCTTGGAACCGGCCTGACACGGAACCCTCAAAGGTCCGTCTGCGCAGCCTAGCAGCATGCCGGCCAACTCGTCGGTCAGCGCCTCAACCGTATAAAGTTTGTCGCAGCGGAGCGGCACACCGGCTTGCACGAGCGACAATGCCATGCGCTGGGCGGCAGGAACGCCCAGGCCAATCGACTTGAGCTCGTCCGCGTGCGCAAAAACCTGCGCGGGCGTTCCCTCGGCAAACACGGCGCCCTCGTTCATCACAACGATACGGTCACAACAATTTGCCAGATCATCCATGCTGTGCGAAACCATGACAACGGTCAGGCCCTCGCGATGGAGCCGATCGATGAGCCCTAGGAAATCCCTGCGCGCAGCCGGATCGAGCCCCGCCATGGGCTCGTCGAGCACCAGCACCTCGGGTTCCATGGCGAGCACGCCGGCAAACGCCACGCGGCGCTGCTGGCCGCCCGAAAGCTCAAAGGGGCTCTTATCGCCTATCGCGACAAGGTCGAGGCCCACGCGCGTAAGCGATGATGCGACACGGCGCGCAACCTCGTCTTGCGGCAGACCAAGGTTGCGCGGGCCAAACGCCACGTCCTGCGCCACGGTCTCGGCAAATAACTGGCGCTCGGGATACTGAAACACCACGCCGACCTTGGCCTTAACCGCGGCGGCGTCTTTCTTGTTTGACAGGTCGAGCCCCAGCGCGCAAACGCTTCCCGCCTGCGGACGAATCAACCCGTTGAGATGCTGAACCAGCGTTGATTTACCCGAGCCGGTATGACCCGCCAAGCCCAGAAACTCACCGCGACGCACCGTCAGCGAAACATCGCGCAGTGCCCAAGGACTGTTTGGATCGTTGCCCCAAAGGGCCTGTTTGCTCGATGCGTCCGCAGTGGCCGAGCGCTTGCGCCAGCGACGGCGCTCGCGGGCGCTCAGCGAGTAACTATGCGAGAGGTGCGAAATCTCGATAACGGGCTCCGACGCGGCTATCCCGTCGGGCGCAGAGAATCCATTGTCAAGCACATGAGAATCGGATGCGGAAGGCCGCTCTGCGATGTCCGCCCCACTCCGCTCGGCATAAGCCTGTGCAATCTCGGCGACCATATCCGCCTCGCGCACCTGCGCGCAAACGGGCACGCCCTTCGCACGAAGCGACCTGCCCAGACGACACGACGCCGGCATATCCAGGTTGAGCTGCGCAAGCTCATCCGCCCGCGTCAAGATTTCCTCGGGCGTACCGAGCATGGCAACGTGCCCCGCCCGAAATACCGCGACACGATCGGCCTCGGCGGCCTCCTCCATAAAGTGCGTAATCATCACGATGGTCATGCCGCGATCGTGCAACGCGCGGCAAGCCTTCATGAGGCCCTGACGTCCACGCGGATCGAGCATCGAGGAAGCCTCGTCCAATATGAGCACGCGCGGTTCCATGGCGAGCACGCCGGCAAGCGCCACGCGTTGCTTTTGGCCACCCGAAAGCGCATGAGTCTCGTGGCGCTCAAAGCCCACCAGGCCCACGCCCTTCAGTGCCTCGCGTACGCGCTGCGCAATTTGCGCCGATGGCACGCCAAGGTTTTCGGGACCGAACGCAACGTCATCTTCGACAATCGTTGCTACCAGCTGATCATCGGGATTCTGGAATACCATGCCCGCGGTCGAACGAATGTCGTAGACCAGCTCGGGGTCGGACGCATCCATGCCGTTGATACGTACCGTGCCCGCATCGGGCTGCAGCAGCGCATTCAGATGCTTGGCAAACGTCGACTTACCCGACCCATTGCCACCGAGGATGCAGAAAAACTCGCCGTCCTCGATGTTTAGATCGACGCCGTCGAGCGCCGGCACGGCACCGTCATAGCTAAAGGAAACGCCCCGACACTCAATCATGCGCGGCCTTTGACCTGGTCCTTCTTGGGCGTGATGAGATTAGAGACCGCCTTGTACACCGCCAGCGTGAGTACCGAGTTAAGCACAGTCTTGATGAGGTTAAACGGCAAAACAGCGGGAAGCATGAGCGGCAGAATCACATCGGCCGAGCCATACCAGAACCATACGCCAATAGTAAGGTTTGCGACCATAGACAGCGCTGTAGCGGCAATGACGCCGAGCACCAGGCCAATCACGGCACCCTTGTAGGTGTGCATCTTCTGATAGACGATAGCCGCAGGCAGAATATAGCCCAGCGTGGCAACCAAGTTCATAAGCGCACCGACCCAATCGCCCGTGGTAAGCGCATGGATAACGATCGCCATAGCGGCAACAGCTGTGCCGGCACCAGGGCCATACGCAAATCCACACACCATCGCCGGCACCAGCGACGGGTCATACGTCAAAAACGGCGCCGAAGGAAGGATGGGCAGCTGCACATACATAAACAGGGCGCCCAAGGCGCACATCAGCGCCATGGTAACGAGCTGTTTGGTGCTCCACCTATTCGTGTTCTCAAAATGGATATGCTGCGACTGTTCAGACATAAGATCACCTGCCTCTTTCATCCGGACTCTAACCGTTGGTACTGGGATCTCACCAGTTCAGCCGGCATGCGAACCAACGCACACACGGGTCGCGGACTCATCGGCTCGGTCGCAGGCACTTTACCTGCGCCACGGTACCCCTTTGGCACCGCCCGATTTACCGCCAGTGGGGAATTTCACCCCGCCCTGAAACAGCAATTGCAAGTGTAGCACCAGTAGGCTTTCGCGCAAGTATGCCAAGGGTAATTTGTGGCGGAGATCAGTTGCCAAAACAACCACGTTCCCCACCCATCCCAAAGTAACGCGCCTTTCGCGCAAAGCGCGAAACAGCGAAGGGGACACGTATCCCTATCGACCACATCC
>CAJLLB010000071.1 GCA_905207425.1 uncultured Collinsella sp. | reverse complement strand
CCTCGGCATGCGCCCGCAATTCGGTCCACACGGCAGCCGGATAGCACTCGCGTGCCTGGCGATCGTGGGTCACGCGGGCGAGCACAACGGGGCCGCGCGCGGCCTGCATCGCGCGGCCAAAGCGCACGCGCAGCAGGGCCGCGGGCTCAAGCGTCACGCCGCTGCGCCCCAGCTTGGCCGTCAGCGTGGCCAGCGGTCCCTCCTCGTGTGAGAGCGGATAACTGTCCAGATCGACGTCGGCAAACAGCACGGCATCGTAGCTATCGGGGCGCAGGGCTGCCGCATCGGCAAGCGACGCAAAGCGCACCTGGGCGCGCGGCGCGCGGTCGACCTCGTAGGTCTCGTAATCGTATGCGGTGCTGCGCTTGTCCACCTTGGTGCGGACGTCGTCGAGCACGGGCACGGTCGCGGCCTGCGACACGTCGAGCGTACGGGCATCGTTCATAAGGATGTCGATGGCATGTCGCAGCAGGGCGGTCTCCGCCTGGCGACGAGCCTGACCGTCAAGGCCTCCAAGGGCGCGATCGGGCAACGCCTCGGCGACGGCGAGCATGGCCTTGAGCGCCGTCACGGGTTTGTCGCGCCACAGCGCTTGGAACACGTCCGAGACCACGCACGGCACGTTCTTAAACCAGTTCTCATCGCTCGCCGCCTTGCGCGTGCCCCTGACCTGGCCCTGCACGCTCTGCAGCAGGCTCTTGACGGCCGTGGTGGTCTTGCCGCGCGACAGGCGCATGTTCTTGTCGAAGGTGCGCGCGCTGGCGGCATCGGCACCCGAAAGCGGACTGTAAATCCAGTCGGTAAGCTCCGGCGCGGGCCACCACTCGGTCTTAGAGGCGGTGCCCTCATCGGCGGCCTTCATGCGCTCGATCAGATTGGCGAGCGCCGTGAACTGCCTGCCCGCGATGGATTGGGAAAACGCCGTGAACTCGGTTGTCTCGGCCGCAATATGACGCGCCGCCAAACGGGCAGCGAGTTCACCAAACAGCTGGGGCGCCCGGGCAGACACCATGAGCACACGCACGGGGTCCGCGGACGCCGTGACACCGCCGTCGACCGCGGCGTCCTCACACGTTTTTACCAGCCTATCGATTGCATCCACATAGGCGTGGGCGCGGGCGTGAGGGCCGGCAACCTCTACAAAGGCGGGCTGAGCGACGGACTTGGAGGCAGTCTGGGGCGTGGCGGCACCCTCCCCCCGCGGCGCAGCCTCAAACAGCACCCCGCGGGCATCAAAGGCGGCAGCCAGATCCTCGCGCATTGCCGCCTGCTCGCGGGCAAGCAGCACAACGACCTCTCCCCCGTTGTTTGCCACGGCGGACAGCAACTCGAGCAGGCCGTGCATAAACGACGTGATACCGCGCACACATACCGCGCGGGCGCACGCCGGTAGGTTGTCGGCCAGCACCTCGGCCATAAGGTCAGCCGCCTCGCAGGGCTCGACCATGCCTCGACGGTCCAAGCCGCCCGCGTAGGCACTCAACAGCTCGAACACGCGAGCCTCGGCGTCGCTTTTGGGATCGGGCTGGCAAACGTCGCCGCAGCAACGCTCGGCACCCGTTCCCGCTACGCCCGGCAGCACATCGCGGGCCATGCGCGCGAGCATGCGCACCGTGCCTTGACTGCGCGAAAGCGGCTGCAGGCCGGCATCGTCGCGACGGGCGATCATGTCCGAGAACAGCATCTGGCGCTGCATGTTGTCGACGAAGCTGCGGCCATCGCCCATAAGCTCCCACAGCGAACGAAGCCACGATGCGGGGGTTTTGTAGTCAACGCCCAGCGAGGCGCCAGCAACCGCAGCATCGTGACGGCACAGGTCGAGCTCGGCAAACGAGGGCGCCAGCAAAACGGCACGTCCGTGGCAGTCAACAAGGTCGGCAAGCAGCGCCGACTCGGCATCGCTCAAATCCGTGCCGGCATTGGTGGTATAGATTCGAACAGGCATGGTCCTCCGCTCAAACTGTTCGCAATAATCAATGCATCCATCCTACCCGCCCATGCGGACAGATTTGCCCCACGCCAACAGATTTGATTCCTTGGGGACGGAGGAAAACGGATCACAGAGGGGGCTAGTCTAACCCGGTGATCCGTTTTCCTCCGTCCCCAAGGGATCAAAAAACCGCCCCCGAAGGGACGGTTCTGCGCAATTCGTTTTTGCCGCTGGCCTACTCGCCATCCTCCAGTTTGATGAGGATCTTGCGATAGCCACCGTACTCGCCATTAAGCGCCTTGGACACGCGGCTCACCGTGGTGGACGAAGCGCCGGTGCGGGCCTGAACCTCAACATAGGGCTCGCCCTCATCCAGATAGCGCGCGACCTGCAGGCGTTGCGATAAATCGCAAATCTCGCGCGGCGTGCAGATATCGGTTAAAAACGCCTGGATATCGTTCTCGTCGTCCAAAAGACTAAATGCGTGGACCAGCTGCTTGACATCAGGCTTGTCAAACATGTTCTCGATATTCATCGATCACCGCCAAACCCGCCAAAAGGCATCGAAGTTGATACTGACATCGGGCATCGTTCGCCCGTAAATATGCAATAAAACTATGCATGGGCCATTTGCCCGTAGCAGTGTAGCACACCACCAAACTAAAGTGACAAGACTCTCTGTCAGCGGCACGTTTTTCAGGACGAACGCCGTTTAGAAACCGAATGCGCACGTAAGCTCCACGAATATTTGAGACAATGGGCGCCCAAACACCGCGGCGCGCCCGCGCAACCATCCAAGTCGCCGCCGCAAGCCGCTTCACGCGACGCCAGCAACCCCGGCGCAAGAAAGGATTCACGCCATGCGCTTTATGCTTAACTGGCTCTTCACCTCGATCGCCATCGCGATCGCCACGTTCCTCGTCCCCGGCATCCAACCCTTCGGTTTTGCCGAGGCCTGGGTCTGCTTTGCCTTTGTGGGACTGTTCCTCAACATCGTCGATTCGTTCGTCAAACCGTTCCTCACGGTCATCTCACTGCCGCTCACGATCATTACGCTCGGCATTTTCCAGCTCGTGCTCAACAGCTTTATGCTGGAGCTCGCCAGCTACCTGTCGGTCAACCTGTTGGGCGTCGGCATCTCCATCGCCGGCTTTGGCTCGGCCTTTATGGGCAGCATCCTAGTGTCCATCATGCGCAGCATCCTCGATAGTCTTGCCGAGGACTAAAACGGCCATTCCGACCGTGTCCGTCTCAACAGCCCAAAACGAAGGCCGCCCATCGCAAAAATGGGCGGCCTTCTTATTTGTCAATCCTCAGAGGGCAAGAAAATCTACCATTTCCACCCCGTCCCCAAATGGCAGGTGGGCTAGATGACGTAGTCGTAGCCATGGTTGGGAGCGACAAGTTGATCGAGCGTCACGCCGTCGAGGTAGTCGTTGATGAGCTTGTCCAGGTTCTTCCACACGTCGAGCGTGGGGCACTCATCCGAGCGCGAGCAGCCCTTGCAGTCGCCATCCAGGCAGGCGACCGGCGCCAGACTGCCCTCGGTCAGGCGCAAGATCTCGCCCACCGTGTACTGCTCGGGCGGACGCGTGAGCACATAGCCGCCGCCCTTGCCACGCATGCCCGAAAGCATGTTGGCGCGCACGAGCGTAGCCAAGATGTTCTCGAGATATTTCTCGGAAATCCCCTGTCGCGCCGCGATCTCTTTGAGCGGGATGCGACCGGCCGCCTGGTGCTCGGCCAGATCGACCATAACGCGCAGGGCGTACCTGCCCTTAGTAGAAACCAACATATATAGTGCTGCCTTTCGGTCTTTTAGTCCGTTGAAATTCTAGCCGAAAAAATGGGTTTGAAAATACCCGTTCCGGTCAAGATGGTTAATCGACTCGTAATAATCTTCTATTTCCTATTGCATTACTAGGCTTTAGTGTCTACTATGCTTGCCAACAGCTAAACGAACAACCTATAAGGTTTATGGGTTTAGCTGCTACACGCACCGTGAAACCACACGGCAACCAGCAACTTGAACACTTTGGAGGTTCACCATGAGCAAGGTTTACACGTCCATCGATCAGCTTATCGGCCACACCCCGCTTCTGGAGCTCACCCACTTTGAGGCCGACGAGGACCTCAAGGCCCGCGTGCTCGTCAAACTGGAATACTTCAACCCAGCCGGATCCGTTAAAGACCGCGTCGCCAAGAACATGATTGACGAGGCCGAGAAGGCAGGCAAGCTCGTGCGCGGCGGCGACTATACCATCATCGAGCCCACGAGCGGCAACACCGGCGTCGGCATCGCCTCGGTGGCGGCCGCCCGCGGCTACAAGGTGATCATCACCATGCCCGAAACCATGTCCGTCGAGCGCCGCAAGCTTATGCAGGCATATGGCGCACAGCTCGTACTCACCGACGGTTCCAAGGGCATGAAGGGCGCTATCGCCAAGGCCGAGGAGCTGCAGAAGGAGACTCCCAACAGCATCATCGCCGGCCAGTTTGTGAACCCCGCCAACCCCGCCATTCACAAGGCAACGACCGGCCCCGAGATCTGGGACGACACCGACGGCAAGGTCGACATCTTCGTTGCCGGCGTCGGCACCGGTGGTACCGTGACCGGCGTGGGCGAGTTCCTCAAGGAGCAGAACCCCGAGATTAAGGTAGTCGCCGTCGAGCCCGCCACCTCCCCGGTGCTCTCTAAGGGCCAGGCCGGCCCGCACAAGATCCAGGGCATCGGCGCCGGCTTTGTGCCCGACGTCCTCGACACCCGGGTCTACGACGAGATCATCCCCGTCGAGAACGACGACGCCTTTGCCACCGGCCGCGCCGTGGGCCACAAGGAGGGCGTGCTCGTAGGCATTTCGTCCGGTGCCGCCGTGTGGGCCGCATTGCAGCTGGCCAAGCGCCCCGAGAACGAGGGTAAGACCATCGTGGCCCTGCTTGCCGACACCGGCGAGCGCTACCTGTCCACGGCACTGTTCCAGGACTAGAGCTTCTCGTTCTTAGAACGAGTCCAAGGCACGCCGGTCTCCCCTCTCTTCTGGCAGCCTAAGCCCATCTCGTTAGGGTGTCCCACGAGACGTCCGAACTTGCTACAATGTCTGCGGCGCGGAACCAGCCTCCCGCGCCGCTTTTCTTTTTTGGCCACATGCCACCAAGGAGAACCTCCCCATGCACAACAAGCGCGTGCTCGTCGCCATGAGCGGCGGCGTCGATTCCAGCGTGACCGCGTACCTGCTCAAAAGCCAGGGCTACGAATGCGTCGGCGCCACCATGCGCCTCACCCGCCCCGCACCCGACCCCGCCACGGGCATGAGTAAGGTCGACCGCGACATCGCCGATGCAAAGGCCGTCGCCGAGCGCCTGGGGATACCCCACCATGTGCTCGACCTGCAGCAGACCTTCGACCGCAACGTTATCGAGCGCTTCGTGACTGCCTATCAGGAGGGGTTGACGCCCAACCCGTGCATCATCTGCAACCGCCATATTAAGTTTGGCGCGCTGCTCGATGCGACGCTGGATATGGGCTGCGACTACATCGCCACGGGACATTACGCCAAAACAAGCCAGGCGGCAGACGGCACCTGGCAGCTACATCGCGGCGAAGACCCCAAAAAGGACCAAAGCTACTTTTTGTATTCGCTTACGCAGGAGCGCCTGGCGCACACGATCTTTCCACTGGCAGGCCTGGACAAGGAGCGCGACGTGCGCCGCATAGCCGCCGAGCAGGGCTTTACCAACGCCCAGAAGGCCGAAAGCGAGGACATCTGCTTTATTCCAGACGGTGACTACGCGGGCTATATCGAGCGCCGCTGCGGACATCCCGCTGCACCGGGCGACATTGTGTGGCGCGACGGCAGCGTGGTCGGGCGCCACAATGGCGCGCTGCGCTACACCATCGGCCAGCGCAAAGGCCTGGGCGTCGCGATGGCGCATCCCGTGTATGTGACGGGCGTCGACGCCGCCAACAACACCGTGCATCTGGGCGAGGCCGAGGACCTGACCGCCGCCGCCCTCACGGCCGATGAGTGGATCTGGAGCGCGCCGGACGCACGCATGGAGGCCGAGCTGGATGCCGGCGGCATTCGCGTAGGTGCCAAGTACCGCTACCGTCAGAAAGACCAGGCAGCGACCCTTACGCGTGACGCCGACGGACAAATGCTGCTAACTTTTGACGAGCCGCAGCGCGCCATCGCCCCCGGCCAAGCCGTTGTAGTCTACCGCGGCGACATCGTCCTCGGCGGCGGTACGGTGACCGGCGCACTTAAGTAGCCGCAGGTTTATCGCTGCACGTGCCGAAGCACCTCAACAGCGGCACTAACCTCGATTACGCGACGCTCGAGGCCGCGGCGAATGGCCTCGAGTCGACCCTCCGCCGTCGCCCATTCGCTCTGCGAAAGAATCTCGATTGCCTCATCAACAAATCCGTTGAGCCGCGATGAATCGAACCAATCGAGTGAGTCCGCAAGCGCCAGCTGGACGGAAGGGTCGGGCCCAAACGGCTTAGCGGAAAACCCAAACTCACCAGCTGCGAGCACGGCAGTTGGCACGTTGTACCATAGGCAGTTGCCGCTATCGAACAGCGGAGCAGGCCTTATCTCCAGGGTGTCGACATTGCGGATGATGCCGAAGTTTCGCCAATGGCGGTCGCTGTTGGCCAAAAGGGCATCGCAGACAATCATCTGCGACATAGACCTTCTCACAGCGGCCTCATCGACACCATGCTTGCCGAGGTAGCGGCAGTACCGGTCGTACGTCGAGCTTCCTCGCTGGCCGCCAAGGGCGTTCTTAACGTAAACAGCCGGAACATATTCCTCGCGGCCGTCTAGAAAGTCGTCGCACAGACACACAGGGCCATCGAACATCCGCTCAACCGTATAAGGAACAAACTCGCCCTCCGACAGCAAGCGACGATGCAGAGCCGTTGCAACCGCCTCGTTAAAGGGCCGTTGGTCGTCCATGCCGCACCCCTTGACCAGAACGCGAACACCGTTGCGAATCATCCACGATTTAGGAAGCTCGCCCTCGGATGTGTTGTCGGGATTTTTAAGACCGATGCCTTCCAGCCAACCCGAACGCTCTTCGGGCGCCGATCGCTCAAATTCGTTCTCAAAGTAATTGATGTTTCGCCATTTAAGTTCGGTGCAATCGGTCGGCCGCAGCCAATAACAATCAGAAAGCGAGAGGCCCAGGCACCGAACCGGAACCTCGATGCCACAGGCAATTCCCAGTTCGCGATAGCGCGAGACGAGTCCGGGACGAACATCGGGCACCGACCGATGGCTCCACCACACGTTGAGCTCCCGTTTATTCACCGTAGGAGAAGAGCTCGAGCACGTGCCAAACGGCATCCTCTGCTCATCGAGTACCTCGGCGATTTCGAAGGGAAACTCACGCGTCGGATCAAATGAGACACGCGCAACCTCGTAATCGACGGACATCAGCGTAAACTTGCGCCCCACATCGGCCGCAGGACGGCGTCCACGTTTGCGGACCTTTTGATAAGCGACCGCGGAATTGTACTCGACCATCTTCCGTCCGCCCACAATATCGCACGCGAGCGTTCCCGATGAGGCAAGTTGAGATATGCGGGCTTTCGTAACGCCCAGCAGGCGGGCAGCATCACCCATAGACAAGTACTCAGACGTATCCATACACCGCATCACCACGTTAAGTAATTTAAACGTTTAGTTAATAGATTACATACATCATAATACTAAACAACCCAAAACGAAAAAAGGCCCGAGAAATCGGGCCTTAGCGATTGGTCAGCCGAGTCGCAAGCTACTCCCCTAGCGCTGAACGTAGGCGCGAACCAGCTCGTAGGTATTGCGCACGCCGTCGATGTGGCTGCGCTCGTAGTTGTGGCTCGCGTACACGCCGGGGCCGATCAGACCATGGCGAATGTCGTAGCCGGCCGAGAGCGTGGCCTCGACGTCGGAGCCATAGTGCGGGTACACATCGATGGCGTAATCGAGCTCCAGCTCGCGCGCGATGTTGGACAGCGTGGTTACCAGGTCGTAGTTGTACGGACCGCCCGAATCCTTAGCGCAAATCGAAACCATGCGCTCGGTGCAGCCCAGGTCGTCGCCCACGCAGCCCATGTCCACGCTGATCATCTCGCGCGTGTCGGCCGGCACAAAGGCACCGCCGTGGCCGACCTCCTCGTACACCGTAAAGAGCAGCGACACCTTGCGCGAAAGCGACACCTCGCCGTCAGCAACGGCGCGGGCCAGACCCAGCAGAATCGACGCGGACAGCTTGTCGTCCAGGAAGCGGCTCTTAATGTATCCGCTCTCCGTCACCGTGGTGCGCGGGTCCATAGCGATGATGTCACCGGTCTGAATACCCAGCTCGAGCACATCGTCCTTGCTGTCAACGTTCTCGTCGAGCAGGATTTCCATATTCTTCTCGATGGTCTTGACCGGCTCATCGGCCACATGCGCCGAAGGCTCGGTATTGAGGACCACGCCCGTGTAGACATTACCGTCACGCGTGTAGACGGTGCAGTTCTCGCCATCGGCCGTAGACCACTGATGCCCACCGAGCGTCGTGGGGCGCAGGCGGCCATTATCCTTAATGGAACGCACCATGGCGCCCAGGGTATCGACATGGCTCGCCAACACAAGCGGCTCGCCCTCGCCGCCAAGCTCAACCAGCACGTTGCCTTTATTGGAGCGCTCGGGCCCAAAGCCCATATCGCGCAACGTTTCCATTAGATAATCAGTCGCCGCACGGGTATAGCCCGTAGGCGAAGCAATAGAAGTCAGCATCTTAAGCTGCCCCGCGATATAGGAGAGCGTCTCCTCTAGAGAAGCATCGATTACAGAAGCCATGTGCATCCTTCCAATCAAAACTAAGACCGAGTCCCGATTTTAACCGTTCTGCACGTGCAAGGCCCTGGGAGCCGAGCCACCTCCAGACGTCCTCGCGCCGATTTTGCGCACACGCACGGCTTACAATCCCAATCTTGCATAAATCCTATCGGTATCTGCATAGAAATGAGGCGTCTATTTGCTTCGTCTCGGGGTACCCCACCTTGGACCGTGCAAAAAACGGAGTATTCAGCACCGTGGACCCCAACGGCCCCATCACGAACGACAAAACGACACGTTACAGCAGTGTTGCAGGTTGTCGCAAAGCAGAAACTCAGCAACAACCCCCTCCATTCATCGATAGCCCGCCCACAATGGCTGTCGATGGGCGTCAGCGGGCCACTACGGCCCATTCACAACGTTATGCATTTTTAAGAGCTTGCTGAATACTCCCAAAAATGCACGCTGGGAAGTGCACCACCTATCCGCAGCGGGCAGTATGCCTTGGTTTTGCCCGTCTCCGGGCATCGACGCAGCGCAAAAAGCCCCGCCACGCGTAGCGCGGCGGGGCCAGCGGCAAGTCAATAGACCATACGCCTACGGGCGAGGGACCACCAAACTGGGCTAGGCAGCCGGGCAGATCTTCTTGAAGAGCTCGATGACGTCGTCGAGCGTCGCCTCGCGCGGGTTGCCCGGGAAGCAGGCGTCGGCCATGGCGTCCTTGGCCAGGACCTCGATCTCGTCAGCCTTCATGGCCTCGCAGACGTGCGGGATGTTCACGTCGGCGGAGAGCTGCTTGACGGCGGCGATGGCAGCATCGGCAGCCTCGTCGGTGCTCATGCCCGTGGTGTCAACGCCCATGGCGACGGCGACCTTGGCCAGGCGCTCGGCGCAAACCGGCTTGTTGAACTCCATGGCGATCGGCAGCAGCATGGCGCAGGCGACGCCGTGCGGGGTGTCGTAGTGAGCGGACAGGGTGTGAGCCATGGCGTGGTCGATGCCCAGGCCAACGTTGGAGAAGCCCATGCCAGCGACATACTGGCCAAGGGCCATGCCCTCGCGGCCGTCCGGATCGTTGGAAACGGCCTTGCGCAGGGAGCGGGAGATGATCTCGATCGCCTTGAGGTGGAACATGTCCGTCATTTCCCAGGCGCCCTTGGTGATATAGCCCTCGATGGCGTGGGTC
>CAJLLB010000070.1 GCA_905207425.1 uncultured Collinsella sp. | reverse complement strand
ACTCGACGTTGGCTTCACAGCGCCGCAGCGATCGCTTCAGTCACAAACTTATTGAGTGACTCACCCTTCTTTGCCGCTGCCAGCGCTGCTTGCTTGTGGAGCTCAGAGCCCGTTCTTACGTTGAACGAGCCCTTAAAAGCCCGCTCGGGTTCCTTGCCCTTCTCGGCGCAAAACTCAAGGTAATCGTCGACGGCGTCGTGGAAGCATTGCTCCACTTCTTCAGCCGTGGAGCCTTCAAATACGATTGCGTCCCTAATGCCGGCGACCATACCTGTTAGCACATGCTGTTCGGCATCGAACTCGACCGGGGCGAAATAACCCTTGTATGCCAAAACGTTACTCATGACTACCTCCGACATCTTGCAGAAAGCGAACGATGTTTCGAATGGTCCCCGCTGTCAATTCGTCAGATGGATGAGGCGCGTGCATTACGAACATCCTGCCATCTGATGGCCTGTAGAAGCGAACGCGCGATCCGGACGTCTTGCCTTTGCTGTCCATTTCAAAGCCATATGAAGCCATAACTTTAAGAAAGTCAGCAAATCTATACGTTGAAGGACAGCTAAGCAGCTGGGCGATGAGTTTATCGGATCGAGTCATCCCGCCTCACATTCTGCAACTATATTCTAGTTGCAATTTCAGTTCGATGCAAGCACCTCTACTATAGAACATGTGTGCGTATAGAACAAGTGTTCGAACCAACGCAAAGGCACCTGCCCCTTCGTGGGGGTTTGCTGGGGGCGGGTGTCTACAGCGGTTTGTCTCGATCTGTAACAGTAACTCGGCAAAAATGGGCCTAGCTGTTACAGATTGAGACAAAGGGGCGGCGCCATTCGGAAACGTCTCGATCTGTAACATCTGGAGCCAATATTGCCGCCTAGATGTTACAGATTTAGACAAACTGGTGGGACGGGGTGAGCTGCCCCACCCAAGCAGCGGCAAAAGAAAAAGGTAGATTTTCAGGCATGTCCCAAAAATCTACCTTTGCTGTGCGTTAGCCCATCAGGTCAACGACGTTAAAGCCGGCGTTGCTCTTGGCGATGACGTCGCGGCCGCCAAAGACGCAGGTGGGCGACTCGGCCGCAATGCGCGTCACGTCGGCGCCGAGCGAGCGCAGCTCACCAGGCGTGGCGGCGAGCATCTGGGCGCGGCGCTCCTCGCGTGCGTGCGGATCGAGCCCGGCCAGGTAGGTCGTGTTGCGGCGCTTGGTGAGCGCGTACGGCTTCACCGGCGCGTCCATGCCGCTCACGCAGCTCACGATAAAGCCCTCAAAGGCGGCCTCGTCGGGCTCAAAGCTGCCGAGCCATTCGCCTGCGCGCGCAACGCGCTCAATCGAGGGATCGATTGCCGGGTCGCGGTAGGTGTAGAACGCCGTCTGACGCTCGCCGGCCGCGCGGAATCCGCAACCGTACGCACCACCCTTCACGCGGATCTCGTTCCACAGATAGTCGTAGGAGAGCGCGTTGGCGGCAACCGCCCAGGCGCCCGTCACGTCGATGCCCAGGCGACGCGGGTCGCACGCGCTTGCCGCAAAGCAGATGTCGCTGGGGATGACAAAGGCCTCGTGGCGGTCGCACGGCGTCGGCACCACGAGCGCGTTGCGGCCGGCATCGGTGCCATGGCCCGCGCCCAGCCCCAGGTCGCCTGCAGCGGCCCAGTACGCGCCAAAGTCCTCATCGCTGCCGGTAAAGCTCGCCATGCAGCCATCGGCCACAAAGATGCGGTCTGCCAGCTCGGCAAGCTTGGCACGCAGGCCGTCCAGGCGCTCGTCAAAGTGCTCGAGCAGATCGCGCAGGAACAGATAGAAGTCCACGCCCGAAAGCTGCTCGCGCACCACGGCCGAAGGCGAGCTATAGCTCATCGCGCGGCCGAGCGCCGCCGAGTGACCGTTGTTGATAAAGCCCTGCTCGAGCCCAATGCGAATCTGCGTGAGCACGTCGCGCACGCGGTCGGCATCGGCGTCGAGCAATAGCGTGCTCGACCACACCTCGCGCGGCAGGCTTGCCAGCGCATCGATCTTCTCGGACAAGGCGCCGGCGCTCACCAGCAGGTAGGGGCGCACGCCGTCCACGTCGGGCTGGGTCATGACCTCGGTCGTAAAGCTCAAAAAGCCCAGCTTGCCGGCGAGTAAGTTGTCAAGTTCCTCGGCCGAATGCTCGCGTGTGGGCAGCTGCTTGAGCAGGCGGCAGAGCAGCGTCACGTAGGGCAGGTCCTCAAATGCGACGCAGCTCAGGTCGAAGTATTGCATGGCGTAGGCCAGGCGGTTGGTGGCGATGCCGTGGCGCAGGCAGGGGATGGGCGCGGTCGTGTCCACGACGAGCGGCGGCTCGGGGCGCGCCTCGCCAATGTCGGATACACGCAGGCGCGGCAGCGTTGCCTTGTCCTCGGGCGTGTCCTCGGCCTCCTGCGCGGCACGTAGTACGGCCGTGCGCTCGACCACGTCCGCCAGCTCGGCATCGGACATGGAGTCGCGCTTGGCAGCCAGCTCGGCGGCCTCGGCACCCTCTGCACCCTCGACAGCGTCTACCGGAACCAGCTCGACCAGCGCCATATGGTCATTCTCCAGCACGAGCTCGCGCAGCAGGTCCTCAAAATGGCTGCCGTCCAGCTCGCCACGAAGCTCCTCGTACACCGGGCCATACTTGAGCGCCAGCGTCGCGGCGTCGTCATCGTAGAGCCAGGTGCTCAGCGCGTCGCACGCAATGGCCACGCCGTCGGCGATACCGTAGTCGCGCTGGCGCAGGTCGTATTCGTTGCTGCTGATGATGGCTTCCAGGCGCTCGCGCGGAACGCCGTGCTCGCACAGGTCGCGGCAGGCGTCCTGGAACACGCGACGCAGCTCACGCGCCACGCCGGGCTGCGCGTTTTGCAGCATGATGAGCTCGTAGGGCTGCAGGCTCTCGGCCGCGGTGTAGCTCACCACGTTGCCGCCCAGGCCGGCGGCCAGAATGGCCTTCTTAACCGGCGCTTCGTTGGAGCCCAGCAGCGACTCGAACAGGATATCCGCCGCGATCGTGCGCTTGCGGTCGAGCGCGCTGCCCAGCACCAGGCCCAGGCCCACCAGGGCGTTCTCGGGCGTGGTGGCCATCTTGACGCGCTTATACTCGCAGGTCACGGGCGCTTGCACGCCCAGTGGATTGGGCGCCAGTGTGGACGGGTCCTCGCCGGCGGCACCGGCAGCGTCCATGCGGCGGCTCGCGGCACTCGGCTGCGACAGATAGCGCTCGTCCAAAAAGGCCAGTGCGCGGTCCACGTCCAGGTCGCCGTAGAGCGTGATATAGGAGTTGGAAGGGTTGTAGTGGCGCGCGTGCGTGTCCAGGAACTGCTCGTAGGTGAGCGCGGGAATCGCGCGCGGGTCGCCGCCGCTCTCGTGCGCATAGGCGGTGTCGGGATAGAGCGCGGCGTTGACGGCGTCGTCCAGCACGCTCATGGGGTCGGACAGCGCGCCCTTCATCTCGTTGAACACCACGCCGTTATAGCGCAGTGTGCCCTCGCGCGGGCTGGCGGAGCCGCCGTCGCCCTCGCTCTCGGCGCCCTGCGGCAGGTCCAACTCGTAGTGCCAGCCCTCCTGCTCAAAAATGGTGGGCTTGGTATAGATGGCCGGGTTGAACACCGCGTCCAGGTACACGTCCATCAGGTTGTACAGATCCTGCTCGTTGGTGGTGGCAACGGGGTAGATGGTCTTGTCGGGGTAGGTCATGGCGTTGAGGAACGTCTGCATGGAGCTCTTGATCAGGTCGACAAACGGCTCCTTGACGGGGAACTTAGCCGATCCGCACAGCACCGAGTGCTCAAGAATATGGAACACGCCGGTGGAATCGGACGGCGGCGTCTTAAAGCCAATGGCAAAGGCCTTGTTCTCGTCGTCGCACGCCAGGTACAGCAGACGAGCGCCCGAGGCAGTGTGTCGCAGCACGTAAGCGTCCGAGTCGAGCTCGGGCACGGTCTCGCAGCGCTCGACGGCAAAGCCGTGGCAGGTAGTGCCGGGCACCAGCAGTGCAGCGGCTGCGGCGCGCGGGTCGGTTGAGGTGGTGGGCATATGCAGTCTCCTTTGACGCCCCAGCGGGGGCGAATCGAGTCGAATCCTCGAGAGTATACCCATATGGGGCCGCGGCTCTGCGGCGAACTGGAGACGATGTGGGTGGACTAGCCTAGCTAGGTTGATAACGAATGCCGCGGGCGGTTAGCCGCTGCATCCCGCTAAAGTGAAATAACACCCCGTTTACCGAATCATTTAGGAAATATATGGACTCCTAAAAAGTTCTAATACAATATAACTCATCTATCTATAAGCTGCTGATTCCTTGCAAAGGTATGGTTGATATGGTTGAAACAAATAGCGTTATCCCCCTGTACAAACAGATTGTTCGTGCGCTTTCTGATTCGATCGCCAACGGCACGTACCGCCCGGGAGATAAGCTCCCGACCGAGGCGGAGCTCATCGAGCAATTTGGCGTGAGCCGAATAACGGTTCGCTCCGCAATTAAAGAAATGGAAGATGCTGGGCTTGTTGAGAGGGCCCGCGGCAAGGGCACGTACGTTTCGTCGGACACACAGATGTATGCCGCGGACGACCGTGAGAGCTTTACCCATTCGTGCCAGCTTGCGGGAAAACAGGCGTCTAGCAGGGTTCTCGCAATGGGCTGGGACTTCCCAAGCCTGCGAGACGCGAAGTTCCTGGGCGTAGACGATACCCAAAAGGTATTGCGTAGTCGTCGTCTGCGCCTTGTGGATGACAAGCCCACGATGCTGGAAACCAATAGCTATTCCGCTGCGCTTTCTTTTTTGGAGCATGAATCCCTCGAGGATTCGCTGATGGCGGTACTCGATCGCCAGGGGATCAAGATGGGCCCCAACACGCGTACGCTCGAGGTCTGCTATGCGAGCGAGCTCGAGGCGGCATACCTTAACGTGGAGCTGCACTCTCCGCTGCTTCTGTTTGTCGATAGACGTTATGCTCCAAGCGGCGAGCCGCTTTTCATCTCCCGTCAGGTGTACTGCACCGAGCGACTGAAGTTCTATCTGTAAGCAAGGGCGGCCGGTCTGTAAAAGGAGCGGCCGTTTTACCGACCAATTGTTACCGTTCGCGGAATTAGAGAATTAACGCACCGCAAAAAGGAAATTGCTTATATACTTTGTTATGACAATATAGTACGTCTTATTGATATTGGAGAACTATGAATAAGATATTGCTAGCGAGTCATGGTTATCTCGCCCAAGGTATGAAGAGCTCTCTCGAGATCCTGATGGGCGCCAACGACCGAATCGAGTGTCTGTGCGCCTATGTCGATGACGACACGAGGGATGTCGCAGCGCTTATCGATGCTTGGATGGAGTCGAAGGACCCTGCCGACTCTTGGTTTGTCGTGACTGACATCTTTGGCGGCTCTGTAAACAACGAATTCATTCAGAGGCAGACCGCCGGATCGTTTACGTTGATCACCGGAATGAACTTGCCGCTGCTGGTGGAAATGGCTACACAGCTGGACTCCCTGGATGCGGACAAGGCCAAAGCTGCGGTCGAGGGATCACGTTCGTTTATCATGCTTTGTGAGGCGGCGGACATGCTTGCCGATGTCGAAGAAGAAGAGTTCTAGTTAGTTCTGGTTCGAGCCCTAGCTAAGGGCCACGCCTGTCATTACCTTTATTACGTGCGGAGATGATTACGATGATTAAGCTTACGAGAGTTGATTACCGATTGATTCACGGCCAGGTCGCCATGTCTTGGACACATGCGCTGGATGTCGATTGCATCCTGTGTGCCAGCGACGCCGTGGCAAAAGACGACATGAGAAAAGCCGCATTGAGGCTAGCTCGTCCCAACGGCGTGAAGCTCGTCATAAAAGACGTAAACGCTGCTATCGAGGCGCTCAACAGCGGCGTCACCGACAAGTATTCGCTGTTTATCATTGTCGAGACGATCGAGGATGCCTATCGCCTTGCTAAGGGTTGCAAAGACATCAAGGAGATCAATCTGGGCGGAACTCGAAAGTCTCCCGAGACCACGCTTCATCCGACCCCCGCGATCTTTGCGACCGAAACCGATGCCGAGCATATCCAAGAGCTTGTCAACGATGGCGTGGTTATCGAAATCCGTCAGGTTCCCAATGACTCAAAGGTACTTGCCAAGGACGTTTTCTAGCTGGAAACATGCCATTGTCTAGCATTTATTAACTAGGTCCTCCTTTCTTTGGCCCGCCGATCATTTGACCGGCGGGCTTTTTATTAAAGAAAAATCAAAAAAATCTGAAATAGTTCTTGCATAGTTAGTTATATAAAGTATTATAACGTCATGGGATGAATGAAGGGTTCATCCAAGTGAGTTAGGAGTAAGGGATGTTCAATTTCGATGAGCCTCGTTACGAGAAGGTTGTGAGCGATGCCCTCGCTCTCCGTCCTCAGATTGAGGCTGCCGTGGACAAGGTCTGCGAGCAGGGTTATTCCAACATCTTCTTCATCGGCTGCGGCGGCACATTCTCCACCCGCACCACGCCCCGCAGCTCCCGCATGCGCCGGATGGCGTATTGGGTCGAGACCACCACGGCCGACGTCGACGTCCACTGCGAGATTGCCGCTGAGTTCCTCGCATGCCCGCCCAAGACCTTCAACAAGGACTCGGTCTGCGTCTTCTCCACCCGTACCGGCACCACCCCCGAGATCATCGAGGCCGCCAAGTTCTGCCAGGAGCAGGGTGCCCGCACGCTGATGTATGTCTCCAACGACAACACCCCGGCCACTGAGTACGCCGATTACAAGTTCTTCAGCTTCGCCGAGGACGACGTTCTGTGCGAGGCCATCTACACCTACCAGATCACGCTGGTCGCCCGCTTCCTCAAGAACGCCGGCGCCTTCCCCAAGTACGACACCTTCATGGAGGAGTTCGGCAACATCGCTCCGTACCTCATCAAGGCCAAGGACGCTCAGGACGAGCGCTGCGCCGCCATGGCCGAGGACTTCAAGGACACCGATTACCACATGGTGATTGGCTCCGGCATGCTCTGGGGTGAGGCCTACGACTACGCTATGTGCATTCTCGAGGAGATGCAGTGGATCAAGACCAAGTCTATCCACGCCGCCGAGTTCTTCCACGGCACCATCGAACTCTGCGAGGAGGGCACGAGCCTCATCATGCTCTACGGCGAGGACGACACCCGTAAACTCATGGACCGCGTGGACAACTTCACTCACATGCTCGCCGACGAGAAGGGCGTCCATGTCCGCGTGAACAAGTTCGACACCGCCGAGGTCGAGCTGCCGTTCAGCGACCCCGAGTTCCGCAAGATCGTCTCCCCGATGGTCACCTACACCATCACCGAGCGTCTGAGCTGCCATCTCGAGCACGTCCGTAACCACCCGCTCACCACGCGTCGTTACTATCATCAGATGAACTACTAATCCTCTCAAATTGCTGAGGTTGTCTGCAGGCGAGCTGCGCAGAACGCCTCGCCTGCAGACCTGTTTCTGGGGTTGATCGAAATGGTTGTCCAGTATCTTCTAGTTGCACTGGTCGCATTTATTGCGTCCATGGACGAGCAATTATTTGGCATTACGATGCTTGGTCGTCCGCTGTTTACAAGCCTGTTTGTCGGCTTGATCCTTGGCGATGTCCAGCAGGGCGTTATCGTCGGCGCTGCTTTGGAGTCCATGTTCATGGGCGCCATCATGGTCGGCGCGGCGGTTCCTCCCGAGGTCTATGCCTCCGGCGTGCTTGGCTGCGCGTTTGCCGTCATTACGGGTACGGGCACGGCAACTGCCGTCGCGCTCGCCCTTCCCGTCTCCGTCTTCCTTCAGGTGTGGCGCAACTTCTGCTACGCCGTTCCGGGTGCCTTTGCCTGCAAGAAGATTGAGACCGCTCTGGCAAATCGCGATCTTGCCAAGGCGAACCTGTACCATCTGACCGTCGTGCCGCTGTCGATTGGTATTCCGTCTGCACTGCTGGTGTTTTGCTCGCTGTTCTTTGGTGCCGACCTCATCAACAATGCGCTCAACGCGATTCCGCAGTTTGTGATGGACGGCCTCAACGTTGCATCCGGCGTCATGGTCTGCATCGGCTTCGCACTTCTTATTAGGACCATGGGCGACAACAAGCTTCTTCCCTGGCTGTTCCTGGGATTCATTATGGTCATCTACCTCAAGATGGACGTTGTCGGTGTTGCCGCAGCTGCCATTTGCGTCGCACTGCTCCTGGCCTTCCGCGAGGGCTCGGCCGGTCCGCAGGCGGTTGCCGAGGATGAAGAGGAGGACTTCTAATGGCTACCCAGAACACCGATCTCAAAGAGGCCAAGAAGGACGCGATTATGACTCCCGATATGTATCGGAGCATGTTCCTTCGCCAGTTTACGAGCCAGTGCTCGCAGTCGTACGACAAGATGATGGCAATGGGCTTCATGTACACCATTCAGAAGCCCCTGCGAAAGATCTATCCCAACGACGACGATTACTATGCGGCGCTTGATCGCCATACCGAGTTCTTTAACATCACGCCTCATGTGCTTCCGTTTGTAGCCGGCCTAACGGTTTCGATGGAAGAGCAGGCGGCTGCCGATAAGAACTTCGACACGTCCTCGATTAACGCCATGAAGGTCGGCCTCATGGGACCGCTTTCCGGCATTGGCGATTCGTTCTACTGGGGTACGTTCCGCGTGGTCGCCGCCGGCATTGGTATTGGCATCGCGTCGACGGGCAACCCGCTCGGCCCCATCGTGTACGCGCTCATCTACTCGGTGATTAACTTTGCAACGCGTATCGTCGCCGCCCATCTGGGATACGATTTGGGAACCAAGTTCCTGCAGCAGTCCGAAGAGAACAACCTTATGTCTCGCATGACGCATGCTGCCGGCGTTCTCGGAATGACCGTCATTGGCGCAATGATTGCGGCACAGGTCTCGCTGTCCACGGCTTTGACCTTTGATGTGGGTGGTTCGGAGATTGTCCTGCAGGATCTGTTCGATTCGATCTTCCCCGGTCTGCTGCCCTTGCTGGCAACGTTCGCTTGCGTTGCCCTCTATAAAAAGGGTGTCAAGACCATTTGGATTATTATTGGTATCTTCGCGATCTGCATCATCGGAACGGGCTTGGGAGTGTTCGCGGCGGCGTAATGTTGACCGCTATGCTCGCGTGTTGGATAACTAACTGACCGTTTGAAAACGGGGTTCGGCGTAAGGCCGGCCCCGTTTTTTGTTTGAGGGATTTCCCGACCGTCCAAAAATCCACGCTCGTTCATTACTCACGTATCTCTCATCTCTCATTCGTCACTAATATGAGAGATAACTGAAAGACGAGAGATAAATATGAGAGATAACTGAGCAGCAAGGAGACAAGCAATCATGGTATTGTCTCAATACTGATTGTTCTACCAGCAAAAACATGTTTAAATGAAACAGATGACACACATCTTTTCTTTCATCTCTCACTTATCTCTAATATGAGAGATAGCAGAAAGATGAGAGATAATTACGAGAGATAACTGAGAGACGAAGGAAATCTATTCGTGGCATTCTCCGCCGGGCCGAGCGAAAGGACATGCAGATGAACGAAAACGAGCTGACCGGTCTGCTCGAGTCTTTAAGGCGCATGGGCTCGGACGATCTTAACGTCGAGGTCAAGGAGAGCGCCACGACGCTTTCCCGCGACGTATGGGAAACGGTCAGCGCTTTCGCAAACACCGCCGGCGGCATCATCGTACTCGGAGTGAGCGAGCGCGCGGGTTTTGTCCCAGTTGCAAACTTTGAGACCGAGAAAGTGCTCAACCAATTCGTGGCGGGCATGGGCGATGCCGGCGGTCGCGGAAAGCTGGCCAATCCGCCCAAATACACCATTGAGCGCGTGGAGCTCCAGGGCACCGTGGTTCTGGTCATCACGATTGAGGACCTCGACCCGTCGAGCAAGCCTTGTTATGTCATAGAGCGGGGCGCTCAAGGTGGCAGCTACAAACGCATCGATGACAAAGATGTCCCGCTTTCGTCGACCGAGGTGCTCGCATTGGCGTCATACGGT
>CAJLLB010000069.1 GCA_905207425.1 uncultured Collinsella sp. | reverse complement strand
CCCGCCGGTAATGCCCAGCAGGATCGTTTTTCCCTCAAGTTGCATTGAATTGTTGGATGCCGCCGTCATCGCTAGGCTTCCTTGCTCGGGAGTACCAGGAGGCGGTGGCAGTACGGGCAGTGCGTAATCTCGCTGCCGTCGTGGTTGAGGTCGCTCATGGACGATGCCTGCAGCGCGGTGTGGCAGACCGTGGGGATGTTGCCCTGGATGGTCTCGACGGCCAGGCCGCGGAACTGCTTGAGCAGGCGCTCGTAGTCGGTGAGCACGTCGGCCGGCAGCGTTGCGGCAAGCGCGGTGCGCTCCTTAGTGGCGGCGTCAATCTGAGCCTGCAGGTCGGCAGCCTTGGCGCGAGCGGCCTTGGTATCGGCCTTCACGCCCTCCTCGAACTTGGCGATGATGGCCTGCGCGCGGGCCTCGCGGTCGAGCGCCTCCTTATGGGCGACAACGACGTCCTTGCGGGTGTGCTCAATCTTGTCCAGACGCTTGGCCAGGGTGGCGAGTTCATTCTCCAGGTCCTGAACCTCGCGGTAGTCGGAGCCGTCGACGTGGCGCTTCTTGGCAGCCTCGATGGCGTTGTTGGTCTGAATCTCGGTGGTGTTGAGATCGTCGAGTTCAATGTCCAGATCCTTGCGCTGGGCGTAGAGCTTGGTCATCTCGGCCTTGAGCTTAACGTAGGTCTTGCGCTTGGAAGCGAGCTCCTTGAGCTCCGGCATATTGGCAAGTTCGCTCTTGTTGCGGGCGAGTTCCAAATCGATCTGTTGCAGCTTGAGTAGCGTAGCGCCGGCGCTCATAAGTTCTCTCCTTTTGTCACAGTCCACCATTGGCAAGGGTTCAGTATTTTAATCGCATGACGGGGGTCGACCCCGGCGTCAACTGCAGAGTTCATCAATATATCAACGAACGGCTCCTCAGAGCGGTCGTGACCGAGCAAGATCACCGGTAGCCCGCGCAAGGCAAGGTCTTGCGCCACGTGGTAGCCCGCCTCGCCCGTCACGACAACATCTGCGCCCGCGGCGATGGCGAGCTCTCCGAAGTCGCCTAGGGAGCCGCCCAAAATGGCGACGGTGCGGCACGGGCGCTCGGCATCGCCCCATACGCGCGGGTCGCTTCCGAAGGCCGTGGCAGCACGGGCGGCAAGATCGCGCAGCGTATACGGGTCGTTGAGCGTTGCAAGCGCGCCCAGGCCGGTGGCTTCGGGGTCGTCCACGTGCTCCAGTGAGCTTACGGGTGCAGCACCCAGCAGCTTGCTCAGGCGGACACGGGCTTCGTGCGAGCGGTCCAGGTTGGTGTGGAGCGAGATAATGCTCACGCCGCAACGCGCTGCCTCGTAGAGCGCCGCACTGCATTGGGGGCGTGCAGCATCCGCCGGACAAAATGCCTCGGGCGCCTTGATGTATATGGGATGATGCGTCAGCAGCACGTTGGCACCGGCCTCGAGAGCACGGTGCACATTGGCTTCGGTCGCATCGAGTGCGCAGGCAACACCGGTAATCTGCGCGGCAGGGTCGCCGACGGAGAGTCCTACATGGTCCCAACTCTCAGCATCAGTCTTGGGATAGCGTGCCAGCAGCGCGCGCTCAAGCTCGGCGACGATCATGCGGCGCCTACGATCGAGAGCAGCGTCTGGGCAAACTCGTCCAGATCGCCCGGATTCACGCGGTCATCAAAGGAAATGCGCAGTGCGCCCAATGCCTGCTCGCGACCGATGCCCATCGCGCTCAAAACGTGACTGGGGTCCATATTGCCGCTCGAGCATGCCGAGCCTGCCGATACCTCAAAGCCGGCGGCGTCGAGCTTGATGATGAGCTCCTCGGAGTCCATGCCATCAATGTAGATCGATACCATGCCGGGCAGACGGTCGGCCTGCTCGTAGTCGCCCATGGTGGCGTGAATGCGCGGGTGGGCCGTTAGCGTGGCGTAGAGCTTGTCGGAAAGGGCTTGCAGCGTCGCCCGCTCCTGAGCCACATGGGGCGCCAGAGACGAGGCGGCAGCGGCAAAGGCCAGCTGCGTGCGCAGGTCCTGCGTGCCGGCACGTCGTCCGGCTTCCTGTCCTCCGCCAAAGATGCGCGGGCGCAGCGGGGTGCGGGTCTTAACGTAGAGCGCGCCGGATGCCACAGGACCGCCAATCTTGTGGGCGGCGACGGACATAGCATCGACGCCCAGCTCGGCGGCATCGAGCGGAATATGCAGATAGCCCTGGATGGCATCGGTGTGGAAAAGGGCGCCCACGGTATGCGCGGCCGCGGCAAGCTCACGGATGGGCTGCACCACGCCAGTCTCGTTGTTGGCAACCATGATGCTCACGAGCGCTACGTCGTCGCCTAGCAGCTCGATAAGCGCGGCAGGCTCAATGTAGCCCGCGCGGCAGGGCTGTACCAGGTCGACGGTAAAGCCAGCGGCACGCAGCAGCGGCAGGTTGTCCAGAATCGAATCGTGCTCGATGGCCGAAACGATTACACGATCGCGCTTGCGATCGCGCTGACGAGCGCCCTCGGCAAGACCGAGCAGCGCCAGCTGGTTGGCTTCGGTGCCGCCGTTGGTCAGAACAATCTCGGACGGGCGGACGCGCGCGCCAAAGCTGCGGGCAATCTCGCGACGCGCCACTTCCAGGCGTGCAGCGGCCTTGCGGCCGAGCGAATGCAGCGAGTTGGGGTTGACGCCGGCAAGCTCGCTGTCGTCGTACTCGCGCTGCGCAAGGAGCGCCTCGGCGCGCATGGGCGTCGAGGCGGCATAGTCAAGATTAACGGGTATGCGGTTTTGACCTGCGGTCATAAGGGTTTATGCCTCCTGTGCGGCCTCGTTGCCCAGCTTCTGCAGCAGCGCAACCTCGGCAGCGGGATCTTCGGACTTAAATACGGCGGAGCCGGCCACGAGCACGTTGGCGCCTGCCTTGACGACCTCGGCAATGTTCTTGGAAGAAATACCGCCGTCGACCTCGATGAGGGGCGACACGCCGTGGCGCTCGCACATGGCTTTGAGCTCGTGGAGCTTATGCAGAGTGCCCGGGATAAAGCTCTGGCCGCCAAAGCCGGGGTTCACGCTCATGAGCAGCACCATGTCAACAATGTCGATGATGCTATCGAGCACGCAGACGGGCGTGGCGGGGTTGAGCACCACACCGGCCTTGACGCCGCGCTGCTGCAGATGCGTGAGCGTGCGGTGCAGGTGCGTGGAGGCCTCGTAGTGCACGGTGATCATATCGGCACCGGCATCGGCATACCAATCGACCGTCTCGTCGGGATTCGACACCATCAGGTGCGCGTCGACCGGCACGTCGGTGGAGCGCTTGACGGCCTTGAGGATGTCAACGCCAAAGGTGAGGTTGCCGGTAAAGTGACCGTCCATAACGTCGAAGTGCACGTAGTCGGCGCAGGCGATTTTGTCGAGCTCGCCCTTGAGGTTGGCCATGTCGGCCGAAAGGACGGACGGAGCGATTTTGATGGAACCCATGGTGGAAGCCTTTCTGCGTTAGTCGGTGAGTCCGTAGAACTCTTGGGAGGGTACGCGGTCGGTAAGAATCTCGAGCGCCCTATCCAAAGTAACACCGTTGTAGAGCGTTTGCTCCACGGCAAAGGTGAGCGGAATGTCTACGCCCAGTGAACGGGCGAGTTCGCTGACGCTGCGGGCCGCGACGGCGCCTTCGCCCACCATATGCGTGCGCGTCTGATACTCGTTGAGTGACACGCCGTGGGCAAACTCGTAGCCAAAGGTGCGGTTGCGCGAATGCTCCGAGGTGCAGGTGGCAATGAGGTCGCCCATGCCGGCGAGTCCCATGCAGGTCATAGCTTGACCGCCGCGGGCGTGCACCAGACGGCTGATCTCGGCCAGGCCGCGCGTCATGATAAGGGCAAGCGTATTGTCGCCGGCACCGGTGCCGGCGGAGATGCCGCACACGATGGCGATAACGTTTTTCATGGCACCGCAAACCTCGACGCCGGTCATGTCCTGCGACAGGTAGATGCGGAAGGCCGTGGATAGGAGCAGGTCCTTAAAGGTCTCCCCTATCTGCGGATCTTTGCTTGCGATGACGGCGGCAGAAAGTCCGCCGCGGCAGATTTCCTCAGCATGGTTGGGGCCCGAGAGCGCCGCCACGCGCGACTCGTTGCCGATCTCGCTGGCGATGACCTCGCTCATGAGCAGGCCGGACTCGGGCTCAATGCCCTTGGTGAGGCACAGAACCGGCGTCTCGTCCGCGATGTACGGCGCCGCCTGGTGGCAGACGTCGCGCAGGTGCGTCGAAGGCACGGCAAAGATGATCGCATCGGCACCGTCGAGCGCCTGGGCGAGCTCGGTCGTTGCCACCACGTTGTCCGGCAGCTCGTAGCCCACCAGATAGCGAGGGTTTCGGTGCTCGCCGTTAATACCGGCGGCCGTCTGCTCGCTGTGGGCCCACATGGTCACGCGCTCGGCCCGCGCGGCGGCAAGGCCCGCGACGGCGGTTCCCCAGGAGCCGGAGCCAATCAGCGCAACATTCATGACTCTCTCCTACTTAACGTCGGGCTCGGTGACGCGCTTGGTAAACGAGAGCTTGGACTCCTTACCCGTCATGAGCTTTTTGATGTTCGCACGATGGGCCCACACCACAGTAATGCCGATCAGCGCCATGCAAAACTTAAGTCCGAGGCTGCTGTACGGAAAGACCGCGCAGGCAGCGATGGGAAGACCGATGGCCGCGGCAAGCGAGCCCACCGACACAAACTTGGTGATGGCGACGGCCACGATAAACATGCCCAACAGCGAAAGTCCGATGGGCCAGTACCAGGCGAGGATGACGCCCAGACCAACTGCGATGCCCTTGCCGCCATGGAAGTTGAGGTAGGGCGAGAAGATATGGCCCCACACGGCTGCCAGGCAGATGACGCCGAGCATCCAGTCGCCGGCGGCACCGGGGGCCATAATGCTCACGGGGAAGCCATAGCCCAAGTCGGCAATGAGCGGACGCGCGATAAGGACGCAGATGGCGCCCTTAAGGCAGTCGAGCAGCAGCGTGAGCGCAGCCACCTTGGGGCCGGCCACGCGCAGGGCGTTGGTGGTGCCGATGTTGCCGGAGCCCGCCTTACGAATGTCCGTGTGGTTGAACACGCGGCCCAGGATCAGACCAAACGGAATCGCCCCGATAAAGAACGAGACCACGGCGCAGATGGCGGTCAGAAGAATCGGATTATGCATCCTTTTGCTCCTTCTTCCTAAAGAAGAGTCGAATGGGCGTGCCGGCAAAGTCGAAGGTCGAGCGCATGCGGTTCTCTACGTATCGCTGGTAGGTGTCGTTGACCAGGTCGCTGTGGTTGACGAAGAACGTGAACGTCGGCGGGTTGACGCCCGTCTGGGTCACATAGTGCATACGCAGGCGGCGCTTGCCGTCCACCACGGTATGACCGAACTCGCGCAGGTCGGTGAGGAACGTGTTGAGGCGTGAGGTGCTGATCTTCTGCGAGCGCGTCTTCTCGGCGGCGTCGACCATCGCCCAGATCTTCTCGACGCTACGGCCGGTCAGGGCCGAGATGCGCAGGTACTGAGCCCAGGGAGCCATGACGCCCAGACGGCGGTCGACTGTCTCCATGCAGGCCTCGCGCTTGCGGTCGTCGTCGAGCAGATCCCACTTGTTGAGCAGTACCACGATGGCGCAGCCGCGCTCGATGGCCAAGCCCATGACCTTCTGGTCCTGCTCGGTGACGCCCACGGAGGCATCGACGACGAGCAGCGCCACGTCGGCGCGGTCGATGGCACGCAGGCCGCGGACCATGGAGTAGTACTCGATGTTCTCGTACACGGTGCTCTTCTTACGGATGCCCGCGGTGTCGACCATGCGGTAGTGCTTGCCGTTGCGCTCCACGACGGTGTCGATGGCGTCGCGCGTGGTGCCGGCAATGTTGGACACGATGGAGCGGTCGGCGCCCAGGATGCGGTTGAACAGCGAGGACTTACCGGCGTTGGGGCGGCCGATGATGGCGACGTTCAGCGCGTCGGGGAACTCATCGGCGACCTCGTCCTCTTCCTCCGGAAGCAGGGCCACGATATCGTCGAGCAGGTCGCCCGTGCCATGACCATGCAGGGCCGAGAGCGGCGTGGGCTCACCGATGCCGAGCGAATAGAACTCCCAGATGCTGTCGTTCTCGCGATCGGGGTTGTCGAGCTTGTTCACCAGCAGAAAGACCGGCTTGTCGCAGCGCTTGAGCATGCGAGCGACAGACTCGTCCTCCTCGGTGACGCCGGTGCGGCCGTCGACCACAAACAGGATGACGTCGGCTTCCTCGGCGGCGGCGAGGGCCTGGTCACGGATGGACGTGGCGAAGACGTCATCGCTCTTGAGCGGTTCGATGCCGCCCGTGTCGACGATGGTGAACTCGCGGCCGTTCCAATCGGCCGTGTGGTACGAGCGATCGCGCGTGACGCCGCGGGACTCGTGGACGATGGCGTCCGAGGTCTGGGCCAGGCGGTTAACGAGCGTGGACTTGCCCACGTTGGGGCGTCCGACGACGGCGACGATAGGTTTCATCTGCTCTCCTTTAATGGGTAGGGTCAGTGGAAATGTTAGGGTCCGCGGGCATAATGCCAAGGATATGCTCTAGGGTATCGAGCAGCTCATGCGGCATGGTCGACACCACATGAACCTCGGCGCCGCGACTGGTAAGGCTTGCGAGTAAATCGTCACGATGATACTCGTCAAGCGTCATGCCGTCAGCGTTGAACATGAGCTTAGGCACAAAGAGCATAAACCCCGACAGATCTTGGGGCAGCTGCTCCAGAATGTCACACGCGACGATGAGGCCGGTCACGTCCACGTTGCCGCCAAAGTAGCGGTTCTTGATGGCTGTGACAGTGCCGCCGAGACCATGCGGCGACTCCACAAAGCGCGCCACGGTGTCGCGTGCGCTGGCGCCCGAGAGGCACAGCAGGTGCTGGCCACGGGCGGCGATGGCCTCGCGGACGCGGGCCAGACGCTCGGCGTCGGCGGCAAGCACGTCGTCGGTCTCGTCCAGATACGAGCGGATCATGCCAATGCCGTCGTAGTACTGCGGGTAACAGTCGTAAAAGTCTGCCTCGGGAGGATCGATGCCGGCGTCCAGATAGAACTCGTCGCTCATCTGGAAGGTGTGGCGGCCAAAGCGCTCATAGGCGCGGTCCTGGAACGGTCGGATCATGGCAATGGTCTCGCGCGCTAGCTCGGGCTTGTCGCTGTAGGACCAGCTAAAACGGTTCTGATGCTTGGTAAAACCGAGCGGCACGATGCCCAGGCTGGTGATTTGCTCGTGCTCCTCGCAAAAGCGCAGGGTCTTTTCCAGCTCCTCGCCGTCGTTCATGCCGGGGCACAACACAATCTGCGCGTGAATCTCGATGCCGGCGGCCATGATGGCCTCGAGTACGTCCATGCCGCGCTGGGCGTTGCGGCCCATCATGCGGCGGCGGACGTCGGGGCTCACGGCGTGGACCGACACGTTCATGGGGCTCATATTGCGGTCGATGACGTTTTGCACGTCCTCGTCGGAGAGGTTCGTGAGCGTAACAAAATTGCCCTGCAAAAAGCTCAGACGATAGTCGTCGTCGCGGATGTAGAGCGTGGAGCGACCGCCCTTGGGGAGCATGGTCATAAAGCAGAACACGCAGGCGTTGACGCAGGTACGCATGCCGTCAAAGATGGGGCCATCGAATTCCAGGCCCCAGTCCTCTCCTGGGAAGCGGTCGAGCTCGACGGAGGTGACGGTGTTGTCGCGCGGATCGAAAACCTCCAGGTCGACGGTATCATCGTCGGCCTCCCAGAGCCATACGATCATGTCGGTGAGCTGCTCGCCGTTGACCGTGAGCACGCGCATGCCCGGCTCGATACCCACATCCCATGCGGGCGACTCGGGACGCACGTTCTTAACGAGCGCGCCTTCACCCGGCTCGGGGTCGCGGCTGCGCCCGTAATCGGCCACCTCGGCGGCGTATGCGGGTACGGTCTGGTCCATGGTTAGCGGCAAAGCTCCTTGATGCGCGTGACGGCGCGCTCGATGTGTTCTTGCGGGGTGGAGGCTCCGGCGGTGATGCCGATGTGGTGAGCGTCGGTAAACCACGCGGCCTGGAGCTCGGAAGCTTCCTCGATATGATACGTGCGCTCGCAGGCGTCTGCGCAAATCTGCGCCAGGCGGCGGGTGTTGCCCGAGTTCTTGCCACCCACCACGACCATGCAGTCGCAGCGGTTGGCAAGTGTGGCTGCTGCCTGTTGACGCTCACTCGTGGCGGCGCAGATGGTGTTGATCACACGCAGCTCCTGCACGCGCGGGGTTATGGCGGCCACGACCTCGGCGAGGTTCTGCGCGGTCTGGGTGGTCTGCACAACGAGGCCCACCTTGCCCTTGAGCGACAGGGCATCGGCGTCGGCGGCACAGCTCACGACCTGCGCGTCATTGCCGGCGTGGCCTAGAATACCCTCGACCTCTGGGTGGCCCGGCTCGCCCACGACGATCACGCGGTAGCCTTCGCGCACCAGGCGCTCGGCCGCCACATGAACCTTCTTCACGTAGGGGCAGGTGGCGTCGACCACGGTAAGGCCGCGCTCGCGAGCGGCGTCAATGACCTGCGGCACCACGCCGTGGGCGCGGATAATCACGGTGCCGGATGTGGCGTCGTCCAAGGTGTCGGCCAGACCGACGCCTGCCTCATCAAGCTCGCGCACCACGATGGGGTTATGGATGAGCGGACCCAAGGTATGGACCTGAGTGCACTCCCCTGCCTGCGGCGCGGCGGCCAGCGCCATATCGAGCGCACGCTGTACGCCGTAGCAAGTGCCGGCGTGGGCGGCGATCTCGATGGTGGGCGCGTTTGCCTGGTCAGACGCAGCCGCGGCGGTGTTCGTCACGTTCTCGCTCATGGCTAGAACCTGCCCGGATGCTCGGCGCACAGGTCGTCTCGCATGGCGTAGACGCGGCTCATGGCCTCGGACTCAAACCATTCCAGGCGCTCCGTGCGCTTAAGCCCAGCCGGTGCGTCGGAAAGCGAGACGGCCTTGCCGGCGCGGATCCAGCACTTCTTGGGACGCATGATCTTTTTGCCCGCGGGCGTGATGTCGGACCAGCCGCAGATGGCGAGCGGGTTCACAGGTGCCTTGCCCATCTGGGCGATGAGCGCAAAACCGCCGTGGACCTCGGGTTTGATCTCGCGCGAGCGGATGCGCGTGCCCTCGGGGAAGATCAGAACGTCCTCGCCGCGCTGCAGCGCATGCTGGGCGGCGCGCAGGCACTTCATATCGGCAGTACCACGCTCCACGGGGATGCCGCCAACGCGGCTAAAGGCCCAGCGCACAATCTTGCTCTTGGCGAACTCGGACTTAAAGATGGGACGAATGCGGCGCCCCCCAAAGAACAGCGCCGTCTCCACGGCCAAGAGCTCGGCCATCGAGGTGTGGTTGCAGATGACCACGCTGCCGCGGCCGTCCTGGCGCTCAAACAGCAGATCGGCATCCTCGACCTTCCAACGCCACATGAGCTTGGAGAAGGCCCAAAGGATTGCCATGACCACGAAAACGGTGCCGCGGATGAGCGCCGGGAACTCGGCGTAGGGGGCGTTGTAATAGTCCTCGGGCGTCTGCTTAAACAGGCGCATGGGCTACCTCCTTTGGTTGATGAGGTCCTCGATGATACGAACGACCTCGTCGATGGTGTGAGCGGTGGAGTCGACGTGCACGGCGTCCTCGGCGGGCACGAGCGGGGCGACCTCGCGGCTGCTGTCGAGCTTGTCGCGCTGCTTAAGGGCGTCGAGGGTCTCGTCGACCTCGGCCTCGAGCTGCTCGGACGTGAGCGGCTGGGCGTCGTTTTGGTGACGCTGCAGCACACGGCGACGGGCGCGCTCGCGCGGGTCGGCGGTCAGGAAGACCTTGACCTGCGCGTTAGGGAACACGACGGTTCCGATGTCGCGACCCTCGGCCACGATATCGCGGTCCTCTGCGGCACGGCGCTGATGGATGAGCATTGCGGCGCGCACGCCCGGGTAGGCCGAGACCTTGGACACGTTGGCGTCAACCTGCGGGGTTCGAATGGCAGCCGAGGCGTCCTGGC
>CAJLLB010000068.1 GCA_905207425.1 uncultured Collinsella sp. | reverse complement strand
GAGATCCTTCCCGGTAAGACCATTCTCGAGGCCCTCAACACCGACCTCGTCTGCGACGCCATCAACGTTGCTATGCGCGAGATCTTCCTGCAGATCGTTTACGGCCGCAGCCAGACCGCGTTCTCCGAGGGCGGCCTGCCCGTGGGCGCCTCCCTCGACGACCTCGGCAAGGGCCTTCGCTCTCAGGTCGGCACCATGTTCGGCACCAAGGCCAAGGGCGCTCGTTACCTCGAGCTCGCTCAGGGCTACGTCACCCGCATGGCTCTCAACGACAAGAACGAGATCATCGCTTTCGAGTTCCTGAACCTCGGCAAGTTCACCGACGCCGTCAAGGCCGGCAAGACCCCCGAGGAGGCCATCGCTGGCGCTATGGGCCACTATGGTCAGTGGGAGAACGCTGCCAAGTACATCGACCCGCGCACCGACGAGGAGACTCACTCCGTCGCCAGCGTGTTCCCGGTTCACGAGTAGAAAGGGAGGGAAATAACTATGACTGTTACGTTCGAAGGTTACGAGCGCCGCGCTGACAAGATCAACAAGTGCCTCGCCGACAACGGCATCGCCTCCCTCGAGGAAGCTCTGCAGATCTGCACCGACAAGGGCTTCAACCCGCGTGAGATCGTCAACAACACCCAGTCCATCGCCTTCCAGAACGCTGAGTGGGCCTACACCCTCGGCTGCGCTCTCGCTGTCAAGCGTGGCGCCAAGTCCGCTTCTGAGGCTGCCGCCATCATCGGCGAGGGCATCCAGGCCTTCACCGTTCCCGGCTCCGTCGCCGAGGACCGCAAGGTCGGTCTGGGCCACGGCAACCTGGGCGCTATGCTGCTCTCCGACGACACCGAGTGCTTCGCCTTCCTGGCCGGCCACGAGTCCTTCGCTGCCGCTGAGGGCGCTATCGGCCTGGCTCTGAACGCCAACAAGGCTCGCAAGAAGCCGCTGCGCGTTATCCTCAACGGCCTGGGCAAGGACGCCGCCCAGATCATCGCCCGCATCAACGGCTTCACCTATGTGAAGACCCAGTTCGACTACTACACGGGCGAGCTCAAGGTCGTCGAGACCATCCCCTACTCCGATGGTCCCCGCGCTGCCGTTAACTGCTACGGCTCCGACGACGTCCGTGAGGGCGTTGCCATCATGTGGCACGAGAACGTCGACATCTCGATCACCGGTAACTCCACCAACCCCACGCGCTTCCAGCACCCCGTTGCTGGCACCTACAAGAAGGAGCGCATCGAGGCTGGCAAGAAGTACTTCTCCGTCGCTTCTGGTGGCGGCACTGGCCGCACCCTGCACCCGGACAACATGGGCGCCGGCCCTGCCTCTTACGGCATGACCGACACCATGGGCCGCATGCACTCCGACGCCCAGTTCGCCGGTTCTTCCTCCGTGCCTGCGCACGTTGACATGATGGGTCTCATCGGCATGGGCAACAACCCCATGGTCGGTGCCACCGTCGCCTGCGCTGTCGCCGTCGAGGAGGCCCTCAAGGCCTAATCGCGCCCGCGCGATGCTCATATAGTTGAGCTTTGGAGTCGCTACCTTTCGAGGTAGCGGCTCTTTTTGTTTGCGCTGGCGCAGGGTAGCTAATGCCGGTATATCAGCTGGGGCGAAATACGAGATGTGAAGAGATGGAGCGTCAGAGCGTCCATGACGCCCACCTGCCATATTTACCCTTTACCGATTTGCCGGGTCTTTGCGGCCCCATTGCCGATCACCCGTGCGACAATGCGCCGGACGAGAAAGGAATCCGATGGAATCGACTGATGTACTGGTAATTGGATCTGGCATTGCGGGCCTTTGTGCCGCCATCGAAGCGGCACGCACGGGCGCAACCGTCGCTGTGGCAAGCGCCGGCAAGACTATGAGTGGATCGAGCTTCTTCCCCGGAACCTGGGGCCTGGGGCTTATCGGACCCGTTAACCAAGACGACGAACAAGACCTCATCGACACCATCCAGACCGTCGGTGGCGGCGTCGCCGATCCCGAGCTTGTCCAGACGTTTGTCCACGGCATTCCCCAGGCAATTGAATGGCTCGAGCAAGACCTGGGCGTTGAGCTCCAGCGTCCGCAAAGCGCTGAGAGCGCTCAGCAAAAGCAGTTTATCCCCTGCTTTGACCACAAGACGCGCATGTGGCGCGGCCTCACCCGCAAGCCGCTTGAGGACGCTCTGACGACCCGGATCGAGTCGCTCGGTATTCGCCTGCTCCCCCGCCATGAGCTTATCGACCTTGTTGAGGACACGAACGGCAGAATCATCGGAACCGTGCTCTACGACCTCACCGAAGATCGAATCGTGCCCTTTGCTGCCAAGGCCACGATCATCGCAGCCGGTGGCACAGGCGGCCTGTTCGAGCGCAGCCTTACGTCGGCTGATGTGCTCAGCTCCTCGCAGGCCATCGCACTGGCGCACGGCGCATCGCTTACCAATATAGAGTTCATGCAAATGATGCCCGGCTTCATCGAGCCCAAGCGCAACCTGGTCTTCAACGAGAAAACCTGGCGCTATGTCAAGTTCGACCAGCCGGCAGATATTGCCGATGACAAGCTAGACGACCTGCTCGAGCAACGCTCTGGATATGGTCCCTTCACGTCACGCTTAGCCTCCCGGGCTATCGATCTCGTCATCGATCAGGCTGGTGCCGAAGGCCTGGCACTCCACTACGACTTCCCCCGCGAGGATGTCCCAGAGTTTGTGCAGACCTTTGCCACCTGGCTGCAAGACGAGCACGGCATCGCCCCGACTGACGAGATGCGCGTTGCGATGTATGCCCACGCCGCTAACGGAGGCATCAAGATCGATAAGACCGCGCACACGGGCGTTGAGGGCCTCTACGCTTGCGGCGAGGCGACAGGCGGCATGCACGGCGCCGACCGCATTGGTGGCTTGTCAAGCGCCAACGGCATCGTATTCGGACGCATCGCGGGCGCATCGGCAGCCCTTGCAGCGCAGAAAGAGCCTGAGGCGGCCCTGAAGGCGGATATCACCCTCCCCCAGTACGGCATTGCCACAACAGACGCCGAACACCTGACACGCAGCCTTAAACACACGATGAGCACCTATTGCATGATCAACCGCACCGAGACGGGCCTATCCGAGGCACTACACGAGCTTGAGGGCTTGAAGACAGAGGCAACGACCTTGAGCACACAGAAAGCCCAGGACAGCGAAGTCGCAGCCCTCGCCCGCCTGCAATCGCAGATTCAACTAGCACAGGAAATGGTCAAAGCCATGCGTAAGCGAACCGAAAGTCTCGGATCGCACTATCGAGCAGACTAAATCGATTCTCACTTTGAGTTTGATCACAACTTCTCAACATGCATCGAGCCCCGTGAGCATAATTCTCATAAGGAGAGCACGTTTATGGGGCTTTAGCCGTGTTTCCCTAAGGGAATCACGGTGCAGATTACTCAGCTCCGCGCCCTTTCGGGTTCGACCCCATGCAAGGTCAACAAAAAAGCGACCAGCCGAAGCCAGTCGCTTTACAATGCCTTGGTGGGCCGTCAGGGGGTCGAACCCTGGACCTTGGGATTAAGAGTCCCCTGCTCTACCAACTGAGCTAACGACCCGATATCAACACGAAGCAAGAACTGGGGTGGGTAAAGGGACTCGAACCCTCGACCTACGGGACCACAACCCGTCGCTCTAGCCAACTGAGCTACACCCACCGTGTCCTGTGCGCTTCGCGCTCGACTATTATTGCAAGGAACGCCACGCGATGCAAGCCCCAATTTTCAAGAATTTTGAAAAGAGTTTTTCGAGACCATTTCGAGCAAATCCCACCGGTTTCATAGGAGTAAACTTGCCCCACTGCAAATCCTCGAAAGGACCGTCATGAAAGAACTCTCCAACCGCACGGCAAGATTTACCGATTCGGTCATCCGCCGCATGACACGCATCTCCAATAAGTACGGCGCTGTCAATCTCTCGCAGGGCTTCCCTGACTTCGATCCCCCGGCGCAGCTGCTCAACAGCCTGAGCACCATCGCCGCCGATCCCAAGCCGCTCTATCACCAGTACTCCATCACCTGGGGCTCCCAGGCCATGCGCGAGGCGCTCGCCGCCAAACAGGAGCACTTTATGGGCATGCCGGTGAACCCCAACGAGAATATCGTAGTCACCTGCGGCTCTACCGAGGCCATGATGGCCGCCATGATGACGGTCACCAACCCCGGCGACAAGGTCGTCATCTTCTCGCCGTTCTACGAGAACTACGGCGCCGACACGATCCTTTCGGGTGCCGAGCCCATCTACGTGCCGCTCAACCCGCCCACATTCGACTTTGACCGCGAGACACTCGAGGCGGCCTTCCGCGACAACGACCCCAAGGCCATCGTCCTGTGCAACCCTTCCAACCCCTGCGGCAAGGTCTTTACACGCGATGAGCTCACCTTTATCGCCGACCTCTGCAAAAAGTACGACACCTACTGCATCACCGACGAGGTCTACGAGCACATCGTCTACGCGCCCCACGAGCACGTCTATATGGCCACGCTGCCCGGCATGTTTGAGCGCACCATCAGCTGCAGCTCGCTGTCCAAGACCTACTCCATCACCGGCTGGCGTCTGGGCTACACTATCGCCCCTGCCGAAATCACCGAGCGCATCAAAAAGGTCCACGACTTCCTCACCGTGGGCGCCGCCGCTCCCCTGCAGGAAGCCGTCGTCACCGCCCTCAAATTCGACGACAGCTATTACGATGAGGTCCTCGACCTCTACACCGCCAAGCGCGACCTGTTCTGCCAGGGACTCGACAGCATCGGTCTTGAGCATAGCGTGCCGCAGGGCGCCTACTACGTCATGATGGACATCTCTGAGTTTGGCTATGACAGCGACCTCGAATTCTGCGAGGACCTCGCGTCTAAGGTGGGTGTGGGCGCCGTGCCCGGCTCGAGCTTCTTCCGCGAGCCCGTCAACCACCTGATTCGTTTCCACTTTGCCAAGCGAGACGAGACGCTTAACGCGGCGCTGGAGAACCTCAAGTCGCTACGTGATAAAATCAAGCCGCGCGGGTAAGGACGGCCCGGCAACTAAAGTAACCAAAGAAGCCCCGCACCGCCCGCCGCGTTGCGAGGCTTCTTTCTATAGCGCTTTCTTAAATGGTTTAGAGCTCTATACTTTAGTCACGGAGCAACTCGTCCCAGAGAAAGGAATACTATGGCAGAGCAGCAGCTTATCGGAGCGCTCGAGGCCGGCGGCACCAAGATGGTCTGCGCCACGGGCTATGCGGACGGTACGGTCCTGGAGCGTGAGCAGATCGCGACCACGACCCCGCAGGAGACCGTCGAGGCCGTCAACGCGTGGTTTGCCGACAAGGGCATCGCCGCGCTGGGCATCGGCGCCTTTGGCCCCACCGCAGTCAACCCTGCCTCGCCCCAATACGGCAAGATCCTGGAGACGCCCAAAACGGCATGGCGCTACTTTGACCTGCTGGGCACTATCCAAAACGAGCTCAATATCCCCTGCGGCTACGATACCGACGTCAACGTCGCCTGCCTAGGCGAGGTCACGTTTGGTTGCGCCAAGGGCCTTACCGATGTGGTCTACCTGACCATCGGCACCGGCGTGGGCGCCGGCGTGCTCTCGGGCGGTAAGCTCGTGCACGGCATGATGCATCCCGAGGCCGGCCACATCCTGGTCACGCGCGACCCGCGCGACACCATCGGCGAGCATAGCGCCTGCCCCTTCCACGACAACTGCCTCGAGGGCCTCATCGCCGGCCCCGGCGTTAAAAAGCGCTGGGATGGCAAGAGCGCCGGAGACATGGCCGATGACCCGGAGGCCATGGACCTGCTCGCCGGCTATCTGGCACAAGCACTCATGACCTACACGCTGTGCTACGCGCCGCAAAAGATCATCATCGGCGGCGGCGTGGCCGACCACACCCCCATCGTGCCGCTCGCACGCAAGAAGTGCGCCGAGATGCTCAACGGCTATATCGTCACGCCCGAGGTCAACGACATCGATAACTACATCGTCAACAACAGCCTCGAGGGCAAGCAGGGCATTATGGGCTGCCTGGCCCTGGGCGCACAGGCGCTTCAGTAGCAGACGCACCCACAGGGCGTGGCGCGCTCGGCAAATCCAACCTACGGAACGACGCCACCACGCCCCATATAAGCCCTCAAATAAAAAAGGCCGCCTAGGACCAAACATACGTCCTAGGCGGCCTTTTTGGCACATATGAGCGATCGTAGTAGATATCGGAGCACAACGCCCGTTGCCGCTCCACAGCAGTCGATCATCACATCGGTGATCATGCCGGCGCGTCCCGGCACAAAGAGCTGAATCGTCTCGTCGATCGAGGGAATCAGCAGCAGGAACACCGCCGTGGGCAGCAGCACGTCAAAGGTGCGCCGGCCCTCAAAATCAAAGGCGTGCGTTGCCAAGATGCCGAGCACCATATACTCGGTAAAATGCGCGCACTTGCGAACAACAAAGTTGGTCACCCATTCATATGGAAGTCCCACGCTGTGCAGGAAACCGCGGATAGCTTCCATGACCGTTAGGCTCAGCGAGCCCGACCCCGAGCCGGGAACCAGCGAATTGCCCCAGATCAAGAGCGCCATCAGGCAGGTTACAACCGCCCATTTTCGATTGATCTTAACCATGCAGAAGTTATGCCTCCGCGCGGAGCGGCGCGAAGCTGGCGGTACCGCCCTCGATAACGCTCAGATAGGCACGGCCCGTACGCTTGGCGGTTGAGGACTGCAGGCGCTCGATCTCTTCCTCGAGGATCTGATTGACGCGCTCGTGACGACGGTTTTCCATAATGCCGGCGGCAATAGCCTCGGCCCGCTCGATGCTCTCGCGCGAGATACGGGCAGTATCCTCGGGGAACACAGCACTGTGACGGCCGACATAGGCGGGGGCAGCAGGCTGAGGGGCAGCGACGGGAGCGGGGGCTGCAACAGGAGCAGGCTCGTCAATCTCATCCAGAATCGCGGTGGCGGCGGCCCACATGTCCTCGTGGCCCGAGTAATCAGCCATGGGGACATCAACCTCGAGCGAGGCGTCCGGAAGGTCGCCGGTGTCGATGCGATCTTGGACATCAATCGATGCGGTGATGGCTGCAGGCTCATCGAGGTCATCAAGATCGATGTCCGCGGCACCGGAGATGATAGGCATGCTGGCGAGGTTTGCATTGTACGGCGCAGCCTCAGCCGCCTGCTGCTGGGCAGGAGCGCCCCACAGCGAGCTTTCGGCGGCACGGCGGGCGGCAACGGCCTCCTCGTCCGCAGTCATGGCTTCATCAACGTACGAATTGTCGGCAGAAGCGTTCGCGTCCGCCGAGGTAGCGTTGTAGGCGTTATTGGCTGCCGCGTTGGCAACGAGTGCCACGAAAGCCGCCGTGCTGCCCGCAGGGGCGGCCTGGGAACCAGACACAGCGCGTGCCGCGGCGGCGATGTCGTCGCGATTGAAGGAGCCGGTCTGCCCGCCGTTGGTGAGCTCGTCGATGGCGACTTGATAGACGTCGCGCGAGTGTGCAGGGTCGCAGCTCACCGGCGAATCGTCGTCGAGCATACTGTCGATCATGGACCAAGCCTCGTCCTCGTCCATAGCATCTGCGGCTCGAGCGATGGTAGGAACACCATCATCGGCATGACGGCGCTGGAACGCACCAGTCAGGCCGGAAAGGAATGCCGAGGTAGACTGCTCCGCCTGAGCCTGAGAAGCAGAAGCCGCAGCGTAAGGAGTCGAATCCTGCTGCTGAGCTGGAATCGAGGCGGTCTTGAACTCGCTTTGATGCTGATTGAGATTGGCGGCACCGCCCATGGCATCGGGTTGGAACAGACGCTCTTCACGCTGCGCACGATACTCGGAGATACCCAGCGAGGCGGCATAGATACCCACGCCCGCCACCGCGCCCACGGCGAAGGGAACCGCACCCGCCACGACCGTCTCGTTCACAGACGAAAACGGCAGCGTCGCGGCATACATAACCACGGGAGCGGCAAGGCCGATCCCGCACGAAAGTCCTGCAAGGACTGCTCGTTGTGTTGCATCAGAAGAAGCCATGAGCTCTCCCCATCTTCCAGCACCCAAATCGCATCATTCAGTTGGCTGCGCGAGAGAAGATGAAGCGGGGCTATGCCCCAAAGCAACGGTATATGGTTCGTTTCATCTGCGTTTTCCGTCGCGAAGCTTAAACGCTATTATGCGAAACCGCCCTGTCGATTGCAAGCGACGATGTCGGATTGAAACGGGAAACCTGCTGCTTGCCAGTCCTATGGTCAAAAATAAGCGCGGAGCGGCGATATAGAAAAGGGCCGAGGCTCAAAGCCCCGACCCTTTATTGCATTGATGACTATCGCTGCGTGTGGATGACAACCTAGAACGTCTGCTCGTAGTCGCTGTGCTTTTTGGCCGAACGCACCAAGAACTCCTGGTTGGTATTGGTGCCCTTAAGACCCTTGATAAACGATGCGGCCGCGCGCTCGGTGTTGTTCATGCCGGCAAGAATGCGACGCAGACCAAAGACAAACGGACGCATCTGCTCGTCGACCAACAGGTCCTCATTACGCGTACCGGAGGCAACGGGGTCGATAGCCGGGAAGATACGGCGGTCGGCCAGGTCGCGGTCGAGCTTAAGCTCCATGTTGCCGGTGCCCTTGAACTCCTCAAAGATGACCTCGTCCATCTTGGAACCAGTGTCGATGAGGGCAGAGGCCAGGATGGTGAGCGAGCCACCGTTCTCGATATTACGGGCTGCGCCCAGGAAGCGCTTGGGAGGATACAGTGCCGCCGAATCGACGCCGCCCGAAAGGATGCGGCCTGAGGCGGGCGCCGCCAAGTTGTAGGCGCGGGCAAGACGCGTGATGGAGTCGAGCACCACCACAACATCGCCGCCCAGCTCCACGATGCGCTTGGCGCGCTCGATGACGAGCTCTGCCACGCGAGTGTGGTTGTCGGCGGGCATATCGAAGGTCGACGCCACAACCTCGCCCTTGATGGAACGCTGCATATCGGTGACCTCTTCGGGGCGCTCGTCGACGAGCAGGCAGATGAGGTGCACCTCGGGGTTGTTAATCGAGATAGACTGGCAGATCTTCTTGAGGATCGTGGTCTTGCCGGCCTTGGGCGGGGACACGATCAGGCCACGCTGACCCTTGCCGATCGGCGACACGATGTCGATGGCGCGACCGGTAATGGAGTCCTTGCCGTGCTCCATGCGCAGCGGCTCGTTGGGATAGACCGGGGTGAGGTCGCCGAACTTGGGACGGTTGCGAATCTGCTCGGGGTCCAGACCGTTGACGGTCGTGATTTTGGCGAGGCCGGCGCGCTTGTCGCCGCCGCGCGAAGGACGCAGCGAGCCCTCGATGACGTCGCCCGTGCGCAGGCGCGCTGAGCGGATGAGGTAGGCGGGCACGAAGGCGTCGTCGTTGGACTTCATGTAGCCATGGGCGTGGATGATGCCGGAGCTGTCCGGGCGAATCTGCAGAATGCCCTTGATGTCGCGGAAGCCCTCTGCCTTCGCGGCGGTGACGTAGATCTCCTCGACGAGCTCGGCTTTCTTCTTGCCGGTCGTCTCGATCTCGAACTCCTTGGCCTTCTCGCGCAGTTCGGCGACCTTCATGGCAGCGAGCTCCTCGCGCGAAAGCGTGGGCTCGGTGGGGGCGGCGTTGCGCTCCTTGTTGCGCTGTTTGCGATCGCGCTGACGGTTGCGACGGTCGTTGTTGCGCTCGTCCTTGCGATCGTTGCGCTCCTCGTTGCGCTTGTGCTGGCGACGGTTGGAACGAGTGCCGTCTTCGCCCTCAGCGGGGGCGGCACCATCGGTTGCGGCGGCGCCGGCATTGGCCGCAGCGGCGTCATTGGCCTCGGCGCCGGAATCAATCTGCGCTTCGGCATCAGTCTGCTGCTCGGACGCCTTGGCCTTAGCGGACTTCTTACGACCGCGCTTGGGCTTCTCGGACGCAGACTGTTCGACGTCTTGGGGCTCGGCGGCATCAGTCGATGCATCGGCGGTCGTCTCGGCGGAATCCTCGGACGCACCCTTCTTGGCAGCCTTGGCCTTGGACGTGCGCTTAGCAGCAGTACGATGGCTGCGACCAGGACGGACGTCGGCGGGCTCGGCATCGGCGGGAGCGGCCTCGGAAGT
>CAJLLB010000067.1 GCA_905207425.1 uncultured Collinsella sp. | reverse complement strand
GGCGGCTCCATTCGCCAGCCGGCGTCGCTGTGCGGCGTGGTGGGTTTTAAGCCCACGTATGGCGCCGTGAGCCGTTACGGCGTGGTTGCCTTTGGCTCGTCGCTCGACCAGGTGGGTCCCTTCGGCCGCACGGTCGAGGATGTCGCGCTGGCCATGAACGCGCTTACCGGCGCGGGCCACGATCCGTACGACTGCACCAGCCAGGATTGCGGCGTCGACTTTACCGAGCATCTCAACGACAGCATCGAGGGCAAGCGCGTGGGCGTCATCCCCGCGTTTATGGAGGCCGAGGGCCTGACGCCCGAGGTCAAGGCCGCTGTTCAGCGCGCCGCTCAGGAGCTGCAGAACCAGGGTGCCGAGCTGGTCGAGGTCGACCTGCCGCACCTGGACGCCGCCATCGCCGCTTACTACGTCATCGGCCCGGCCGAGGCATTCTCCAACCTGGCCCGCTTCGACGGCATTCGCTACGGCTACCAGGAGGAGGGCTGCGCCAACCTGTCCGACCAGAGCTCGCTGTCGCGCGCCCACGGCTTTGGTGCCGAGGCCAAGCGCCGTCAGATGCTCGGCGCCTACCTGCTGAGCTCGGGCGTGTACGACAAGTACTACTACGCTGCGCAAAAGGCCCGCACGCTCATCACGCAGGATTACGACGCCGCGTATGCCAAGGTGGACACCATCCTCATGCCCGCCTCGCCGCGTACGGCCTTTAAGTTTGGCGAGATCAGCGACCCCACGCAGATGTACCTCTCCGACCTGTACACCATCTCGCTCAACATTTGCGGCAACGGTGGTATCTCGGTGCCGCTGGGCCTGGGCGAGGATACTCATCTGCCCGTTTCTGCCCAGCTGGTGGGACCTGCCTTTAAGGACCGTCAGCTGCTCACGTTTGCTCGCGCCCTGGAGCGCGGCTTTGCCGATGCCGCTACGGGTGCGCCCGCGCTTTCCGTCGCGCCCGATTTTGCCGGGAAGGGAGGCGAGCTGTAATGAAGGAGCTTTCCGAGGTCCTGCAGGATTGGGAGGCCGTGATTGGCCTGGAGATCCATACCGAGCTCACCGCACTCGATACCAAGATGTTCTGCAACTGCAAGCTCAGCCACGATGACGAGCCCAACGCCAACGTGTGTCCGGTGTGCCTGGGCCTGCCCGGCGCCCTGCCGGTGCCCAACAAGCGCGCCATCGAGAGCATCGTCAAGGCCGGTCTCGCCACCAACTGCGAGATCCAGCGCCACTCGATGTTCTACCGCAAGCACTACTTCTATCCCGACATGGCCAAGAACTTTCAGACCACGCAGGGCCCGGTCGCCTTTGCCATGTACGGTCACCTGGATTTGGACGTGACCGGTCGCGGTGCCGCCGAGCGCCCCGACTGCGCGTTTGGCGAGGCCGAGGCCCAGAGCCTGGCGAGCGCTTCGGCCAACGCCGAGGGTCTGTCCACGTCCATGACGTCGACCATGCGCGAGGGCAACCAGCGCGCCGGTCACCTGGCCAGCTACGATGCGTCCAACCTGCAGATGCCCGAGCGTCGCGAGGACGGTTCCTACACGGTGCCCATCCGCATCCTGCGCATCCACATGGAGGAGGACGCTGCCAAGATGGTGCACGTGGGCGGTGCCGAGGGCCGCATTACCGCCGCGGCCGAGTCGCTCGTCGACTACAACCGCTGCGGCACGCCGCTGATCGAGCTCGTCACCGAGCCCGACTTGCGCACGCCCGAGGAAGCGCGTCTGTTTATGGAAAAGCTCCGTCGCATCTTTGTGACGCTGGGCATTTCGGACTGCTCCATGGAGAAGGGTTCCATGCGCTGCGACGGCAACGTGTCGCTGCGTCGTCGCGGCGAGACCAAGCTGGGCACCAAGACCGAGCTCAAGAACCTCAACTCGTTTAAGAGTCTGCATGACGGCCTTGCCTACGAGATATGCCGCCAGGCCGAGGTGCTCGAGGAGGGCGGCATTATCTACCAGGAGACCCGTCACTGGGAGCCCAGCCGCAAGCGCACCGTGGTCATGCGCGTGAAGGAAACAGCCGACGACTATCGCCTGTTCCCCGACCCCGACCTGGCGCCGTTCGATCTGGATGACGAGTTCATCGACCGCTGCCGTGGCGAGATTCCCGAGCTGCCCGATGCCAAGCGCGCCCGTTTTGAGGCCGACTTTGGCATTAAGGCGGCCGATGCCGAGCAGATTGCCGGCGATCCGGAGTTTGCCGAGTTCTTTGAGGCTGCCGCTGCCGGTATGGCTGGCAAGGAGGCTCAGACGGTCGCAAACCTGCTGGTGAACGAGATGATCGCCTACCTTAAGGGCGCTGGCGTGTCGCTTGCCGAGTCTGGTATTGCGCCGGCCCAGGTGGCGGCGCTTGCCAAGCTGCTGGCGACCGATGCCATCAGCTCCAACCAGGCGCACGAGGTCTTTGAGGCCATGGCCCAGACCGGCGACGATCCCAACAAGATCGTCGACGAGCGCGGTATGCGTCAGGTGAGCGATGCCGGCGCGTTGCAGCCGATCGTGGACGAGGTGCTGGCAAACTGTGCCGAGCAGGCGCAGCAGTATCGTGACGGCAACCAGAAGGTCATCGGCTTTTTGGTGGGCCAGTGCATGAAGGCGAGCCGCGGCAAGGGCAACCCGAAGCTCTTCAACGAGTTGCTGAGAACGTCGCTCTCGTAAACGGGAACCCGGGAGCCCCGGCAGGGCGGGTGCTTCCTCAAAATTTCGAACAGTCCTGCGCAAGACGAAGGCCACATTAAGTGGCCTTCTTTGCATGCGGAACTCATTTGGAGGAAACACCCCGGCGACTCGGGGCTTCCCCGGCCAGACGACTCGGCCGTTCGGGTCAGGTGGGGCTGAATGGAATTTGGTGAATGAGGGCGCCGTTTGCGCCCTCATTTTTTTGTGGATGTGACGTCGGGGCGGTTCCCTTGGTCACATCGCGTCTCAAGATTTCCAAAAAGTTAACCTTTGTTGACCTTAATAGTTAGATAAACTAAACTATTTTCCAAAAGTGTGCCCGAGCAAACTTGTTTACTCGGGTGCTGAGGCACCGTGCCGCGTCCAATGCGGCAAAAGGGAGAAGCAACATGAAGAAGTCGACGTTCAATACCCTGCTTGTCGGTGGCGGTTTTCTGCTTGGCACGGCCGGCATCAAGCTGCTTACCAGCGCTCCGGTCAAGAATGCCTGCGTGCAGGGTATCGCGTGCGGCATGCGCATCAAGAACTGCTACCAGGACATGGTCGAGCAGGCCAAGGCTAATGTCGACGACATGGTTGCCGAGGCGGCCTACATCACCCAGAGCGAGGCCGCTGCTGACGAGGCAGCCGAGTAACGCTCCCAGGCACAAACTATGAGATTCTCGATTATCAGCGAGATCCCCGGCAGGACCCGCCTTCAGTTGGCGGGTCCTGTGCCAGAGAGCGATCTCGATGCGCTTCTTAAGCTTGGCGGCGACATCGATGGCGTGCACAAGGTGCGCGTGTATGGCCGCATTGGCCAGATGGCGCTGGAATACGACGAGCCGCGCCGCGCAAGCGTGCTCGACGCCCTAGGCGCACTCGATGCTCAAGCTATCGCCGATGCCAAGTCGGGCTACGTGATGCAACTCGAGCCGCGCAAGCACAAACTCGTTATGGACCTGGCGACACTCGTCGGTGCCCATTACGCACGTCGCTGGTTCTTGCCGACGCCTCTGCGTGCGGTGTTTGTCGTGGCCGGTTACATGGCATTTTTGCGCGCTGCCCTTCATGAGCTGGCGCAGCCGCGCCTGACCGTTCCTGTGCTCGACGCTTCGGCCATCGGCATTTCGTTCGTCAAACGTGATGTCGACACCGCGGGCCAGACGATGTTCCTGCTCAACGTGGGCGAGCTGCTCGAGGACTACACCCGCGCCATGAGCGAAAACGAGCTCATCAACTCGCTGCTCGATGTGCCCGACAAGGCGCAAAAGGTCGTCGGCGACACCGAGGTAAGCGTTGCCGCCACCGAGCTTGAACCCGGCGACCTGGTCGCCGTGCGCACCGGCATGTCCATCTGCATCGACGGCGTGGTCGAGCAGGGGAGTGCCATGGTCAACCAAGCGACCCTGACCGGCGAGCCGTTGGCCGTCGAGCGCAGCGTGGGCGACGACGTGTTCGCCGGCACTGTCGTGGAAGACGGCAGCATCTTGGTGCGTGTGCGCGCCAATACGGCGCAAACCAAGCTCCGCTCGATCGTCTCGCTCGTGCAGACAGCCGACTCGCTCAAGTCCGAGGGCCAGTCGCACATGGAAGACCTCGCCAACAAGATCGTCCCGTGGAACTTCCTGCTCGCGGGCCTTGTCGCTCTCACCACGCGTAGCCTCATCAAGACCTCGGCGGCACTGATGGTCGACTACTCGTGCGCACTCAAGCTCACGGGTTCCGTTGCCGTCATGACCGCTATGAGCGATGCCGCCAAGATGGGTGTTATGGTCAAGGGTGCTAAGTACTTTGAGTCGTTTGCCAAGGCCGACACCATTGTGTTTGATAAGACCGGCACGCTCACCGAGGCACAGCCGCGCCTAGCTTGCGTACTGACGACTGACGGCTGGAGCGAGGACGAGATCCTGCGCCTTTCCGCTTGCTTGGAGGAGCATTTTCCGCATCCGGTGGCGCGCGCCGTGGTCAATGCGGCACGCGAGCGTGGGCTCGAGCACCGCGAGCGTCACGCTGCTGTCGAGTATATTGTGGCGCACGGCATCGCTTCGTCCATCGAAGGGCGTCGCGCCATCATCGGTTCGGCGCACTTTGTATTCGAGGATGAGGGTGCGCAGCTCGAGCCCGACATTAAGGAGCAAATCGAGTCCCAGATGCAGGGCCTGTCGCCGCTGTATCTGGCGGTCGACGGCACCGTTGTGGGCGTGCTCGGTATCGAGGACCCGCTTAAGTCCGGGGTCCGCGAGGCCATCGCCGACCTGCACGCGTTGGGCGTTAAGCACGTGGTCATGCTCACGGGCGACTCGGAACGCACGGCCGAGCGCATTGCTCGCGAGGCAGGTGTCGACGAGTTTAAGGCCGAGCTGCTGCCCGAGGACAAGTATGCGTATGTTGAGCGCATTAAGGGCGAGGGGCGCCACGTTGCCATGGTGGGCGACGGCGTCAACGATTCGCCGGCGCTCGGTTTGGCCGACGTGGGCCTGGCGATGGGCGGCGGAAGCGACATTGCCAAGGAGGTTGCCGATATCATCCTGACCGACACGGATCTCGCCGCGATCGTGCGCCTGCGCCGCATGAGTCAGGGTCTCGTTGATCGTCTGACGAGTTCCTATTCTAAGGTGATGCTCACCAACTCGGCGCTGTTGGCATTGGGCATTACCGGCGCGATTACCCCGCAGGCGTCGTCGCTGTTGCACAACGGCTCGACGATTGCCTATAGCCTGAGCAACGCGAAGGCCTACCTGCGTTAGCAAACGTGTTCGCCTACGTTATCTGGCCTGCGCCCAGACGGCATCGGTGTCGTCTGGGCGCAGGCCTTTTGCATTTGAACATTTGCTAGCTTCTCTATATAGTGATGCTAGCATGGCTAGCAATTGAAGGGAGCGGGATCGACGTGGGTGCTGTTAGCGGCATGGCGCAGGTGAACGTTCGCGTGGATCGCCAGGTCAAGAACCGTGCCGAGGAAGCGCTGCAGCTTTCGGGCAGATCACTGCCCGAGCTCATCAAAAAGGTGGTGGCCAAGGTCGCGCAGGGTGGCGGGCAGTGCGAGGAAGTGCTTGCGGCCGTCGACGACCGACAGCAGACCGTCGCGCACGATACTCCGTTCGCCGCGTCGTGGGCAGCGGCAGACCGGCTTTATGCAGATTTGGACATCGCTACGTCACCCGTATCCGACGATCGCGGTTGGGACGCAATCTATTCCGAAGCCATGGACGAGCGCTATCGCCAAAAGGGGATGATCCAGTGAGTGGGGCGCCTCTCAAGATTATGGTGGACGCCAACGTATGGGTCGATTCGTTTTGCGTCGACCATGCCGAGTCGCTTGCCGCGCGTGCGTTTATTGGGCAGGCGACGGAGACGGGGGCGTTGCTGTTCTTCCCGGTGCATATCGCTAAGGATGTGCTGTACGTTGTCCAACACGAGCTGAAGCGTAGCGTTCTTGCCAGCGGGGGAGCGCTCGACGAGGCGTCTGTCCGCGCGATTGGCGATGCGGCGCTGGCGTTTGTTCGGAATATGACCGAAAACGCTATGGCCGTGGGCGCTGATGCATCGGACCTTTGGCTGGCCGACAAATACTTAGCGCTCCATCGCGATTACGAGGACAACTTGGTGCTCGCCGCGTGCAAGCGCGCGCAGGTCGATTACTTGGTGACCAACGATCGTAAGCTGCTCGAACATGCCGATCTTGCAGCAAAGACCCCGCGCCAAATGATGCCGATTCTGGCTTTGGTCGAACGCGGCGGCGCGGCTATCAGTTGACGCGAACTGTTTGCGGGCCTCTTGGACGACGATGCGCCAAGGGGCCCGCGTCTGCTATTTACAAAAGCTCGGCCTTAATGGCGGGACTTTCTGCGAGCTGCTCGGCTGCCTTTTCGTCGGAGCTGTCGAGTGCTGCCAGGCTGCGGTAGACCCACTCATTGACTTGGGTGTTCTTGACGCCTGCGGTCTGCATAAGGGCGCCTACCTCGCGGATTGCTGCGAGCAGATCGGCTTTGGGACCCGCGAGCTCGACCTCGATGCCGTGGTAGGCGGCCACGCCGCGGTTCTCACTCACGTGGTCGATAAAGCCCTCGACGGTCTCAAGCTGCTGGGCGAGAGCTGCATCATCGTCAGCGTCCAGCGCGACGAGTGCGTTCGATACCGTGAGGGCGGGATGTCCGCACGGTACAAAGCCTTCGATGACATCCATGGCTTCGGTAATGGTTGAGCCCAGGCCTGCGAGGGCATTGACGAGTTGCTGCTTGGTATCCATAACGGTCCTTTCGACGGGTCAATTTTGCTTGGCGAAAATATACGTGACGCGATCGGTAGCAAAAGTGCGAAGTGCGGCGCACATTGGGGTCTTCACAGCTCGTGCATAGAACAGCTGTCCGCTTTCAGAACGTGGTAAGATAACACTCCACAAGCGGGGCTCACCCCGCATGTTCCTTGAAAAGTCGACGGGTGTTGGGTATTTGCAGGCCCGATACCATCCAGACTTTCCCGACATTCGGGGGCGACTGGTTTCGACACGATAGCTCTGAGAGAGGAAGCAAGCCGAGGTCTCCTCGCCTCGTTAAACAGGGGTACCGTCAAATTGAATTGACAACAATTCTTCTTTTGAGCCTATGGCTCTCGCTGCTTAATTTATAGCGGCGCGTCAACCCGGTGATTTCCCCGACACCGGCGCGACGTCATTTTAGGGGAATGCTCCTGCGCACGTAATCGGTATGGCGCGGGCTAAGACCGAACCGGTTAGGACGCCGCGAGCGTGTCGCTGCGCGCAAAGCGTCCGAGACTAAACCAGCGACTGAGCTTGGAGATGCCAATCAGGGGGCTTTCGTGGACCGGAGTTCGATTCTCCGCGCCTCCACCATAAGCAACAGGCAGGTAGATATTCGTATCTACCTGTCTTTTTATTTCTAGTCCGTACCGCGGAGAATCGAACTCTGTGCAGGGCGCGAGCGTAAAGAAAACGCGTAAGCGTTTGTAGCGAGCGGGCGAGGACGCCGACAGGCGGCCGAAGCCGGTGCGTATTTGCGAAGCAAATACGCAGATTCTCCGCGCAAAGCTTCAACCCTATATAGATGCGATGTTATCGAATCTCAGCCGGCCATGCGCCGCATCAACGGAACCCCCCGTACCGCGGAGAATCGAACTCTGCTCCAAAACCCGTGCGCTCGCCATCCCAAAACTGGGTAGAAGAAGGCCAAAACGCAATCGCAGGAGGTCAATATGACTGCAGAAGATAAAGCAAAGAACGCCGGCAAGGTCGCGCTCGTTTTGGAGGGCGGCAGCTTCCGCGGGCAATTTACCGCAGGCGTGCTCGATGTTCTCATGGAGGCTGGTGTCGAAATCCCGGCGGTGTACGGCGTCTCGGCCGGCGCCCTCAACGGCGTGAACTATAAGTCGCACCAGATCGGCCGTGCCAACCGCATCAACCTGGCTTTCTGCAACGACAGCCGCTTCATGGGCGCCGCATCGTTTGCGTCCACGGGCTCTATTGTGGGTTACGACTTTATTTTCAACGATGTCCAGGACCGCCTGGATCCCTTTGACAACGAGACGTTCGACGCGAGCCCCATCGAGATGTACGCCGTCGCGACGGACATGCTCTTTGGAACCGCCACGTACCTCCCGGTCAAAAGCGCCGTGCTCGATCTCGACGCCGTGCGCGCATCGACCTCGTTGCCACTGGTGACGCCGCCGGTCGAGATTGACGGGCACAAATATGTCGACGGCGGCGTGGCCGATTCGGTCCCCATCGAGCATGTGCTCGAGGAGGCGGGCTTCGACCGTGCGGTCGTCATCGTCACGCAGGACCGCTCGTACGAGAAAAAACCCTACGAGTTTTTGCCGGCCGCGCGTGCGCGTTATGCCGACTACCCCTACCTGCTCGAGGCTATCGAGACGCGCCACGACCGTTACAACATCCAGCGCATGCACCTGTGGAAGTATGAGCGCGAGGGCCGTGCGTTGGTCGTCGCTCCGCAAAAGCCGGTCGAGGTCGGCCATGTCGAGCACGATCCGGCAAAGCTTTTGGACCTGTATATCCAGGGCCGTCAGGAGGCAAAGCGCCTGCTCGCGGAAATCCAAGAGTTCGTTGAGCGCTAACGACGGCGAACCCTCAAAAAATGACAACAGCTAAAGAGCTGGAAAAATTATGGCTCGTGGATGACATGTGCAGAAACTCTGGTCGGAGCCAAAATACCTGTTGACTCGTACGGCGAGCGGGGTAATATGGACGGGTTACTTGCAGAGCCCCGTGAATCTCTGTAACAACACGTACTGTACATGGAGGAGTCTAAGTGATTTCGAAATCGACTCACTACGCCAAGCAGGGCGAGGTCCAGCGCAACTGGGTTCTCGTCGACGCCGATGGTGCTGTCCTGGGCCGTCTTGCCACCCAGATCGCAATGATCCTGCGCGGTAAGAACAAGCCCCAGTTCACGCCCAACAGCGACTGCGGCGACTTCGTTGTCGTCATCAACGCCGATAAGGTCCAGCTTACCGGTAACAAGGCCGACACGAAGACCTATTATCGCCACAGCGGCTACAACGGCGGCCTCAAGGCTGAGAGCTTCCGCCAGGCTATGGAGAAGCACCCGGAGAAGGTCATCGAGCGCGCCGTTCGCGGTATGCTGCCCAAGACCACCCTCGGCCGTGCCCAGATGACCAAGCTTAAGGTTTACGCTGGTGCCGAGCATCCGCACGCTGCCCAGAACCCCACGAAGATTGAGCTGGAGGCTTAAAGATGGCTGAGAACACCGTTGTCTACCAGGGTACCGGCCGTCGTAAGAACGCCGTCGCCCGCGTCCGTCTCGTCCCCGGCACCGGCAAGGTGACCATCAACAAGCGTGACGCCGAGCAGTATTTCGGCCGTCATCAGCTCGTTGAGAACGCCCTTGCTCCCTTCAAGGTGACCGACACCGCCGGTCAGTTCGACGTTATCGCTCTGTGCGATGGCGGCGGCATCTCCGGTCAGTCCGGCGCTCTGCGCCTGGGCATCGCTCGCGCTCTTCTGAACGCTGGCGACTACCGTGCTGACCTCAAGAAGGCCGGTTTCCTTACGCGCGATGCTCGCGTGGTCGAGCGCAAGAAGTACGGCCTCAAGAAGGCCCGCCGCGCTCCCCAGTTCTCCAAGCGCTAAGGTTTTATCTCCTTTCGAGATACAATGTACAAGCGGGGCCTGCCGATTCCTCGGCGGGTCCCGCTTTTCTTTTTCGACTAGGGCGGGCGGTTGCATATCGCCTGCTAGGGAAGGAGCGATCCTATGCCCCAGAACATCTTCGGTACCGACGGCGTTCGTGGCGTCGCCAATGCCGGCCTCTCGTGCGACCTCGCGTTTCGCCTGGGCCGCGCGGCGACCAAGTTTCTTGGTCCGGATATCTGCATCGGCCGCGACACGCGTCTTTCGGGCACCATGCTCGAGAGCGCTCTGACCGCCGGCATTATGGCCGAGGGCGGCCGCCCGCATTGCTGCGGCGTCATCCCCACGCCTGCCGTGGCACTGCTCACTGTTCAAAACGAGCTCGACGGCGGCATCGTCATTTCTGCTTCGCATAATCCGCCGGAGTTCAACGGCATCAAGTTCTTTAGCCGCAAGGGTATGAAGCTTCCCGATGCTGTCGAGGAAGAGATCAGCGCCTGGGTCATGTCCGAGGAAGCCATGGCTGCCGACACGCTGCC
>CAJLLB010000066.1 GCA_905207425.1 uncultured Collinsella sp. | reverse complement strand
GCGCCGAATGCTCGCCATCGAAATTTATCGGTGGCCCACTTCAGACTGTAATGGGATAGACTGCGGCGGCAGAGGCAACGGCAGCGGCGTTGGCAGCTGTGGTAGTGGCAACGGCAGCTGGCAGGGTGTTTTCCGTCTACTTGCTACAGCAGCTCGCCGTGGCGGGCAATGTAGCGGCGCTTCGCCAGCTGGGTGAGCGCGATATAGGCGGTAACGATGCCAATGAGCAGCCCAAAAAAGCTCGTGGGCAGCGGCATGAGGCCGAGCGCATCGGCGATGGGGCTTGCCGGCAGCCAGGTGACGAGCGCCAGGCCCAGCACGGTAAGAACGCACAATGCGGGCGCGGCGTGGTCGCGCGGGCTCGGCAGATGCGGGGAGCGCAACATGTGGACCACGAGTGTCTGCGACCACATGGACTCGACAAACCAGCCGCTCTGGAAGAGCGCAGCAAAGGTCGCCATACCCGCGACGTCGCCCGCGGCGGCAAGCTCGGACCAGCTTGCGTCCACGGCGGCGGGGCACACGACAAAGAAGAGCGCGGCGAAGGTCACGATGTCAAACAGCGAGCTCACGGGGCCCAGCTCGAGCATAAAGCCCTTGATGGACGCGGCGTCCCAGGCACGCGGGCGGGCAGTCCAGGCGTCATCGACGGTGTCCCACGGCAGTGCGATGCACACGATCTCGTAGACCAGCGACAGCAGTACCAGCTGCAGGGCGCTCATGGGCAAAAACGGCAAGAACAGGCTCGCGACGGTCACGGACAGCACATTGCCAAAGTTGGAGCTCACCGTGGTCTTGAGGTACTTGAGCAGGTTGCCGTAAGTGCGGCGGCCTTCGATGATGCCGCGCTCGAGCACGCCCAAGTCCTTCTGAAGCAAGATGATATCGGCGGATTCCTTGGCAATATCGACGGCCGAATCGACCGAGATGCCGCAATCGCTCGCACGCATGGCGGCGGCGTCGTTGATGCCGTCGCCCATAAAGCCCACGGTGTGGCCGAGCATCTCGCGCATGACACGTACCAGGCGCGCCTTCTGCAGCGGCGAGAGCTTGGCGAAGAGGTGGGTTTTCTCGGCGCGCTCGGCAAGTTCGGCGTCATCGAGCGCATCGATCTCGGAGCCGAGCAAGACGTTGCTCGCATCGATACCAATCTGCTCGCAGACGGTGGCGGCGACGCGGTCGTTGTCGCCGGTTAGGACCTTGACCGCCACGCCCTTGGCCTCGAGGGTGGCGACGGCGCCCGCAGCACTTGCTTTGGGCGGATCGAGGAAGGCCAAAAAGCCCATCAGCACCATGTCGCACTCGTCGGCGATGCCAAACTCGCCCACGCAGCGCGGATTGGTCTTCTGCGCCACGGCAATTACGCGTAGGCCCTCGGCGTTAAGTCCGGCGATCTGCTTGCGAATCTGGGCGAGCTTCTCGTCGGTGAGCGGCTGAGCGATGCCATCGATCTCGACAAAGGAGCAGATCTCGAGCATTTCCTCGGCAGCGCCCTTGGTAACCATCTGGGTTTTGCCTTGGGCGTCGGCGACAACTACGCTCAGGCGACGGCGCGAGAAATCGAAGGGAACCTCGTCGACCTTGGTATAGCGGTCGCGCAGACTCTGGCCCAGCATAGAATCGGGCACGACGGCCGAGGGCGTCACATCGGCACGGTCGATTACGGCCAGGTCGATAAGATTTTTGAGGCCGGTCTGGAAGAAGCTGTTCAAAAACGCATGGCGCAGCACGCGCGCGTCCTCGTTGCCATCGGTGTTGAGGTAGCGCTCGAGCACGATGCGGTCTTCGGTGAGGGTGCCGGTCTTGTCGCAGCACAGGACGTCCATCGCTCCGAGGTTTTGAATCGCCGGCAGCTCCTTGACGATAACCTGGCGACGGGCGAGGTCCTTGGCGCCCTGCGACAGGCTCGTGGTCACGATGACGGGAAGCATCTGCGGCGTGATGCCCACGGCCACGCTCGTGGCGAACAGCAGCGCGTCGATGACGTTGCCCTTGGTGGCGGCGTTGATGGCAAAGACGGCCGGCGCCATAACGAGCATCAGGCGCACCAGCAGCATGGAGACGCTCGAGACGCCGCGGTCAAACGCGCTTTTTTCGCCGCGCCCGTTGAGCATCTTGGCGATGCCGCCCAGGTAGGTGTCCGAGCCGGTGGCAACGACAAGCGCCATGGCGGCGCCGTTTTGCACGGAGGTGCCGGTAAAGACGATGTTCTTGCAGGCAGAGAGTGGCAGTGCGGAGCCGTCGGCGCCCTCGACGACGGTGACGGCGGTGGTCTTCTCGACGGCCTCGCTCTCGCCGGTGAGTGCGGACTCGATCACAAACAGGTCGCGCGCGGTGATGATGCGGGCGTCTGCCGGCACCATATCGCCGGCAGAGAGGCGGATTACATCGCCGGGGACGAGCTCGTCGAAGGGGATCTCGATGCGCCCGCCGTCGCGCAGGGCGGTGCAAGTGTTGGAGACCAGGTCCTTGAGGGCCTCTGCCGCATTGCCGCTGCGGGCTTCCTGGATAAACTTCATGCCGCCCGATACCAGCAGCATGGTGCCGATGACGATGACCGTGGAGGGGTCGCGCTGCGGTTCGGGCACGGCGAGCACGTCGATGTAGAGCGAGACCAGTGCGAGCGCGGCGAGGATGCCGGCGAAGGGATCGATGAACGCGTCGGCGATGCGGCGGGCGAGCGTTTTGGTCGTTGCCTCGATGGTGTTGGGGCCGACGGCGTTCAGGCGCTCAGTTGCCTGCTCGACGGTGAGGCCGTTTGCCGTGGCGTCAAGCAGTACGAGGGCGTCCTCGGCACTATGGGTGGCGGCGAATATGGTGTTCTTGGACAGGCCGGTATGAGCGGCAGGGCGCGCCGTGCGGCGGCGCTTGGAGATGGCTTCGAGTACCGTGACGGTTTTGAGCATCAGCATAGGGTCCTCCTTGTTGAGGGGAGTTAGCGTACGTGTCGTATTTGCTTCAAAAAACCTAGATGTCGCTCACGTCAAGCTCTTGAGCCCACAAAGGGTGCAGCGCGCCTTTGCGGTGGTTTTGGCGATCTGCCGGTGGCGTTTATGCGTGTGCGGAGTCCTCGCGGCGTGCCGAGGGCGACATGCAGGTTTTTCGACTAGGACTGCCTTCCATGGCACACCTCCTAAAGGCTGAGCGCAGTGCGCTTTGGGTATCTCGTACCCCTTTTTAATCCGCCCGTATTCTTGATGAGGGGGTTTGACATGTCAACCCCATTGTTCGGAAAACCATTCCCCCTGACAAAGCCTTTACAGAATGCCGTGGCCCCAAAGCGCGTCCGCATCTACGCTTCGCCTGCGCTAAACTGGAAGGCACGTACGCGATTACGAGAGGAGCCCGCATGGAGGCTTACAAGCAAGAGTTCATCAAGTTTATGGTCGAGTCCGACGTCCTTAAGTTCGGCAGCTTTACGCTCAAGAGCGGCCGTCAGTCCCCGTTCTTTATGAACGCCGGCGCTTACGTGACGGGCTATCAGCTCAAGAAGCTGGGCGAGTATTACGCCCAGGCCATCCACGATAACTTTGGCGACGACTTTGACGTGCTGTTTGGACCGGCCTACAAGGGTATTCCGCTGGCCGTCGTGACCGCCATTGCCTACCATGAGCTGTACGGCAAGGAGGTCAAGTACTGCTGCGACCGCAAGGAGGCCAAGGACCACGGCGCCGACAAGGGTAACCTGCTGGGCTATGAGCCCCAGGACGGCGACCGCGTGGTCATGGTCGAGGACGTCACCACCAGCGGTAAGTCCATCGACGAGACCTATCCCAAGGTCAAGGCTGCTGCCGATGTCGAGATCAAGGGCCTCATCGTGTCCCTCAACCGCATGGAGGTCGGCAAGGGCGGTGTGACCACCGCTCAGAAGGAGATCGAGGCCAAGTACGGTTTCCCCGTCGCGAGCATCGTCTCCATGGCTGAGGTCGTCGAGACCCTCTACAACCACGAGATCGACGGCAAGGTTGTCATCGACGACGAGCTCAAGACCGCCATCGACGCCTACTACGAGCAGTACGGAGCTCAGGAGTAGTTACGGCGTTTTACCAAACGCCGTAACCGGTCGACGCTGCGCGCCGCCCAGAGCGACAATTTGTCATTCAAAAGGCGAGGCATGACCAGAAGGTCAATGCCTCGCCTTTTTCATGCCAACTTGTACGCCCTGGACGTCGCTCGCTGTCCGTCCTCTACTTGCGGCGTTGTCTTGCTCCGAATGCGGTAGTCGTTGGGGACGATCTTAAATGACTGCTCAGGATGAGCGTCCAAAAATCCGCGTTCGTTCGATTGGCGCATGTCTACGCAGCGTAGGTTGTCGAGCCTGGCCTTCTAGTCATTGGGGACGTTCTTAAATGACTAGCCAGGAATGAACGTGGATAATCTCCCAGTTTTGGCCTGTGTGCGGGCTCAAAGTGGGAGATTATCCACGCTCGCTTTAATTTGCTTGGGCTGCGGTGCCTATCTAATCGGCTCGGCGTCTTCCCTGAGAATCGAAAGATACTCTTCATACCCGTACTGCCGGTATCTCTGTCTTGACTCGTCGAGCGGACGGAGGATACCCAATTCTTCAAATGATTTGACGAGCGCGCTCGCGGTACTCCTGCCGATATCGAGTTGGGCAGCGATGAATGCGGTGTCGACGATGGGGTGCTCTTCAAGAATGCCCAACAGCCTTTGCCCGTTTGCAGCAGTCCTTCCGAGATTTTCGGTAATGGTTGCTGTGGAACGGTTATGGAGGTCAACAAGGTTTTTTAAAGACCCTACCGAGTCCTTCGCACTTTCGAGAAGACTGTTGCAGAAAAACTCTATCCATTCCTCGTAAGTGCCTCTCTCCCTTACGGATGTGAGTTGCCGGTAGTACTCGCTTCGATTTTTCTTGAACTGGAACGATGGATAGAACAAGCAAGAATGAAGAACGCCATCATTGATGAGCATAAGTGTAATGAGAAGCCTGCCCAGGCGACCGTTTCCGTCTAGGAATGGATGGGCAGTTTCAAATTGGTAATGGACGAGCGCCGCCCGCACAATCGGATCCATTTCGACTTGAGGCTCATTGATAAAGCGTTCGAGGTCCTGGAGCGTGTTACTCAAATCTTCAATGTTTGGAGGGACAAACGATGCGGTTGCAATGGTGCAGCCTGAGGGGCCAATCCAGTTTTGTGAGGAGCGCAGCTCGCCTGGATTCTTCTCCGTTCCGCGCACTCCGTCCAGCAGGACCGCATGAACTTGCCTAAGAAGTCTCGTGCACAAGGGCATCTTTTTGAGCAGTTCTACGCCGCGGTCGACAGCACGGACGTAATTCACGACGTCTGCGACATCTTTATGATGGAGTTGTGTTTGCGATGGACTAAGTAGGTCGTCAAACGTGCACTGGGTTCCCTCAATTTGCGAAGAAAGGAGTGCTTCTTTGCGCACGTACATTGTCAGATACATATCGGCGTTGGGAACAAAGTAGAGCATGCCTTCAAGCTCTCCAAGCTTTCGTGAGCATGCGGAAAGCGTGCGATAGGTTTCCTCGGTGAGGTTTAGCTGCCTCAATGATTGCAAGGGCGTTGGAAAAAACGAATAGTAAGCCAATTTCCCCGATAGATTATTGCGGAGCGTTCCCTGGCCGTTCTCCTCGATTTGCATCGCGCCCTCCATATCTTTAGTGCCGGAAACTCGTTATTAGGCCAATCATATCAATTCTAATAACGAGTTTAAGGATTAAATAGTTATTAGAATTGATGTAAACAATCTAATGATGAGAAGTCGTTATTACTTGACCATGGAGCTCGGCTTGGTACAGGGGGGGGTCATCCAAAATGAACGTGGATAATCTCCCGTTTTTGGCTCGGTGACGGCCTCAAAGTCAAAGTGGGAGATTATCCACGCTCGTTAGTTAAGCGTCCGAAAATCCACACTCGCCAAACCTACCAAAAAGGGACGGGTTTATTTTGGCACGTTTCGGTAGGTATCAGGAGGTGCCAGGAGCGGGGTGGCGGCGGGGTGCCGCTGCGAAAAGAAGTATCGGGTTTGGCGTGCCCGCTTCTGCCCGTCCCGCGCGTGGGCGATACTCGGCTTATCGAACCGCGATGCAAAGGAGATGCTCATCCCACGAGCACTACCGGGAAGGGCTTGCGATTCGAGTCCCCACCTTAGCATTTGAACCATTTGGCACTATAATTACCGTAGGCATGCGCACAACGTTGCGCTTAATCAAGAGGAGAAAACGTATGGGTCTGTTTGATATGTTCAAGAAGAAGGCTGAGCCCGCGGCTGCCGCTGCTCCGGCCTCCATCTCTGCTTCTGCCGGCGCCGACGTGCTGTGCTCGCCCGTCAAGGGCAAGGTCATCAAGATGGCCGACGTGCCCGACCCCGTCTTTGGTGGCGAGGTTCTGGGCAAGGGCTGTGCCGTGTGGCCCGAGGACGATCTGGTCTACGCTCCCTGCGACGGTAAGGTGACCGTCACCATGGGTCACGCCGTGGGCCTGCAGTCCGATAGCGGCATCGAGGTTCTGGTGCACGTTGGCGTCGATACCGTCAACATGAACGGCGATGGCTTCGAGGGCTTCGTCAAGGCCGACGACGTTGTGAAGGCTGGCCAGCCCATACTCAAGATCGACCGCGCCAAGATCGCCGCTGCCGGTTACAAGGACTGCGTCGTCGTGGCCGTGTCCAACACCGCCGAGTTTGCCGATGTCGAGCTCACCGTTGAGGCAGAGTCCGCCGTCGCCGCCGGTGACGCCATCGTCAAGGTCGTCCGCAAGTAAACTGCGGCATCCAAAGGCTGTGCGAGGGTGGTCGGGTTTTCCGGCCACCTTTTTTATTGCACCGCGGGAAAGCGTTTTATTGCACGTTGGGTGGGCTTGCAAACCGTTCGGACGCTAAAACGAACCGACCGCGCCTTCGCGTTGCCGAGGGTGTTCATAAGTGGATAGTATGGGCTTACTTATTACAACGTGTGCCGCGTCCGGGAAGCGCGGTGCCGCTCATTGGGAGGAACAACATGAAAAAGAAGCTGCTGCTTGCGCCCCTCATGGCCTTCTTGGTTGCATGCGTGGTCGTGCTTTCCGGCTGTGGAGGTCCTTCGGTTGAGGAGCTCATCACCGAGGATCTTACGACGCAGTTTGATGAGGTCAAGAACGGTGGCGACGACTTCCTTTCTGGTCTGGAGGAGGCTTCGGGCGACGAGTTCGAGCAGCTGGGTATCGATCCCAAGGAGTACGCCAAGACCTATCTTGAGGGCTTTGACTACAAGATCGGCGACGTGACGGTCGACGAGGACAAGGGTGTCGCGACCGCCGAGGTCTCTATTACATGCAAATCTATGAACAAGATCGTCGAGGACTTCTCCACCCAGTATCAGGAGAAGGTCGCTGCGCTTGACACGGTTCCTTCCGATGACGAGCTGTACAAGATGGCCGGTCAGGTTATGGTCGATGTGACCAAGGCCACCGAGCCCAGGAAGACCACGGTTATCTTCAAGTACACCTGCAACGACGATGGCGAGTGGTCTGCCGACGACTCCGTCAACTCCGAGATGATGGATGCAATGCTGAGCTAGGGGGTTACGCGGTTCTACGAACCGCGTAACCAGTTGACGCTGCGCGCCGCCCAGGACGACAATTTGTCATTCAAAAGGCGAGGCATGACCAGAAGGTCTATGCCTCGCCTTTTTCATGCCAACTTGTTCGTCCTGGACGTCGCTCGCTGTCCATCCTCTACCTGCGTCGTTGCCATGGTGCGGCGCTTGTAGTCATTGAGGACGTTCTTAAATGACCAGGCGGCAGTTGGGGACACTCCTTGTGCCAGCGTTGCATCGAGTGCTTGGGAAACCGCGACCCGGTTTTTGGCCGAATAGTGGGTCGCATTTTCCGGATGGGGTGGGTTGCGGAAAGTGCGACCCGGAATATTGTTCTGAAACGGGATGCGGTTTCCCTGATGTGCCTCAAACGGAAAGCATATCCCATTCCGGAGCTCCAAAACGGGATGCGCTTTCCGCGCGGAAGAATTGCCGCAGCTGCGTTAAGCAGTGTCGCTCGTTACTCGCCCAGCACCAGCGCCGCGAGCTCTGCCTGGGTGTCCACCACGTAGTCGGCGCCGGTGGCTTCCAGCTCTGCGCGGCCGCGGAAACCCCAGCTGACACCCGCACTCTTAAGGCCGGCGTTGTGGCCGGTCAGGATATCGACATTGGAATCGCCTACGTAGAGCGTGGTCGCCGGGTCGGCGCCTAGCTCTTTCATCACATGCAGTGTAACAGGCGCCTCGGGCTTGGGCGGAAACGCATCGACGTGGCCCTGCACCAGCGCAAAGCGCTCGGAACCAAAATACTTCTCGATAAGCGGAGCCGCCGAGACGTGGTCCTTGTTAGTGAGCACGGCAAGTTGCACACCCGCGGCGCGCAAGCGGTCGAGCATCTCGATCGTGCCGGCATAGGGGGCGGTGTGGTCCTCCTTGTGCTCGCCGTAGTAAGCCCTAAACTCGGCAAGCGTCTGCTCAAACATGCGGCCGTCGCCCGCATACTCGGCGGGCATAAAGCGCTCAACCAGCTTGAGCATGCCGTTTCCCACCTTGTAGCGGTACTCGTCAACGGCAAACGTGGGCCAGCCGTGCGCCTCGCAGGTATGGTTGCCGGCGGCCGCCAGGTCCTCGAGCGTGTTGAGAATGGTGCCGTCCAGGTCAAAGATCACATGGGAAAAAGCTGCTGCCATGGGTGCTCCTGCCGCTTGAGTTGTAAAACGCACCCCATGATACTGGGCATGCGTGCCGGGCATGTTTGGAATCTGAATATCTTTAATAGCCCTGAGCCTTTGTCGTTAGCAAATGCTCGGCAGCGGCTCGCCTTCATAGTAAAGGTCGCCGTAGGGGTTGTCTTCGAGAATCATTACGTCGTGCGCTTTGGCAAGCTCATACAGGCGGTGACGTTTTTCAAGGCTCATCGTGATGCCGGAGGGGTTTTGAAAGTTTGGAATCGTATAGATGAACTTCACGTTCTTTTCGGTCTCAAGCGCCTTTTCCAGCGCTTCCATGTTCATGCCGTCCGTGTCCATCGGGATGCCGACGAGCTTTGCTTTGTAGGAACGGAAGTCATTTAAAGAGCCGATGAAGCTCGGCGCTTCACAAATAACGGTTTCACCTTCGTTTAAGATGGATTTTGTGAACAGATCCATGATCTGCTGTGCGCCGCTTGTGACGAGCACGCCGTCATCCTCGGTGCCGATGTTTTTGGAGGACTTCATGTACGCCTTAAGATGCTGTAAAAGCGGCGGGTAGCCCTCTGTTGTGCTGTACTGGAGCGCCAAAATCGGCTCTTCTTCCATCAGCTTTGCGGAAATGGCGGCAAGCTGTTTAGACGGGAACGCTTCCGGCGCAGGGTTGCCGGCGGAAAGCGAAACATAGCTCGGGTCAGCGGCGTATTTAAAGATTTCACGGATTGCCGAGGGCTTTAACGTGAGCACGCGGTCTGAAAATTTGTATTCCATCGTAACGTCACCTTTCTATATGATTCATTTGATTTTGCACTTTTTGACTTTTCAGATGCACCCCAAAAAGTAAAACCTCTTGCGCCCTTAAAACAAGGGACAAGAGGTCAAATTCCTGCGGTACCACCCAAATTGGCGCATAAACGCCCGCTTTACAGCCGTAGTTACGGCTTGGCTTCTAACGCGGCCAAACGTCGGGCGATTTTCCCGCCCGCCCTCATGGAGCCATTCGCCGCGCAGCCCGCACCCCGTCTCACCGAAAGGGGCTCTCTTTGCCGTTTTGCATCGGGTACTATTTCCAGTCATCGGTTTTGATATTACCGCTATTCTAAGCCCTTTTTTGCGGTTTGTCAAGTCGGCACAGCCGGAAAACTGTAAATTTCCACGTGGGAAGCAAGAGAAACCGACAAGGAAAATGCGCATGAAAGGCGCGGCGACAGAAACCTTGTGCTTTTCACAAAACAATCCTAAAACCCGCCTGCCTGTTTCGTGTTTTCCTGCGGGCAAGGCTTCGTATAATGGTAGCACAGAAAAGACAAAGTGCAGGAAAGGGCGGAAAAGACAATGGAGGAAAAAGCAGTTTTAAGAGTGCGGGACCGCATAAGCGCGGCCCTTACCGTGCCGTATGTGCGCAGGGCGGTGTGGCTGATGGCGGGCGGCCTTGCGGGCTTTTTAACGGCGCGCGGGCTCGTCTTCGGCAAATACGCACCGTTTGCGGCGGCAGGCGCGGCGGCAGCGCCGTTTTCGACCATGTGGGCGGTCATCCTCGGCGGCGCGGTGGGCTACCTGTTCCCGTCGCCCGTGGATATCCCCGCGCGCTACATCGCGGCTTTGCTCGCCGTGGGGGCCATCCGCTGGTCGCTGTCGGAGTTAAAGTCCATCCGTGACCACCCGGTCTTCGCACCGGTCACGGCATTTTTGCCGCTGCTTTCGACGGGCATCGCCATGGTGTTTTTAAACGGCTCGCTTTCAAATGTGCTCGCCATGTACATTGCGGAGTCGTTTTTGGCGGCGGGCACGGCG
>CAJLLB010000065.1 GCA_905207425.1 uncultured Collinsella sp. | reverse complement strand
TATCGGCCTGCTCGCCGGCGGCCTCCACCGTGGTCTCGGCATGGAGCTTTTGGTCCAGCAGACCGAGCGCCATGGCAAAGCCGTAGACGGTCTGCGCGGGGCTGGGCGGGCAGCCGGGGATATAGACATCGACCGGCAAGATCTTGTCCGTGCCACCCCAGACGCAGTAGTTGTCGTAGAAGATGCCGCCGGTGCAGCCACACGCGCCATAGGACACCACGATCTTGGGATCGGGTGCGGCCTCAAAGGCGCGCAGGGCCGGCATGCGCATGGCACGCGTCACGGCACCGGTGTACAGCAGCACATCGGCGTGACGGGGCGAGGGCACGACCTTGATGCCAAAGCGCTCGACGTCAAAGACGGGCGTGATGGAACCGAAGATCTCGATCTCGCAGCCGTTGCAGCCGCCGCAGTCAACACGGTAGACGTACACCGAGCGCTTGATCTTCTTAAGAAGGGTCGCCTTGGCCTTCTCGATGCTCTCGTCGAGCTCGATCTTGGTCGGGCGGTACTGAAGCCGCTCGGGCAAAAGCGTGGGTTCGGCCATGGTTACTCCTCCTTCGTATCAAAATCCATGATGATGCCCTCGACCGGCGCCGGACCAGCGGGAATCTCGGGCGCATCGGGGTTGAGCTCGCGGTCGATATACTCCGGGTTCACGCCGTGGCCGCCCAGATACTCCATGCCGGGACCCTGGGGCTCGCCGGACGCAAGCGTCTCGTTGGCAGCCATGCCGGCAGCGTTGCCGGTCTTTACGGCCGAGGCGGCGCGCAGGGCGTCGAGCTCGCGTTTGCACTCCTGGCACATACCGACGGTACGGGCGGCCTGCTCGGCCTCAATGCCGCCGGCCTTTTGCAGCAGGCGCCTGGCATAGCCGATCTCCTTGTGCGGGGCAAACGGCTTGCCGCAGCGCGAGCAATGCTCGAGCGTATAGACGCTCTTGCTGGTGAGGTCGTCTTTGCTCATGACGGCCAGCTCAAACTCCTCAGTGAGCTTGATGGCCTCCATGGGGCAGGCCTCCTCGCAACGGCCGCAGAAGATGCAGCGACCGTAGTCGATCGACCAGGTGATGGTATCGGCCGCAAGGTCGGTGTCCATGCGAATGGCATCGGCCGGGCACGCCACGCCGCAGGCACCGCAGGCGATGCAGAGCTCGGCATTGTGCTCGGGCTTGCCGCGCATGTCCTTGTTGGTGGGGAACGGCGCAAACGGGTACTTGACCGTCGCGTCGCCGGCCTTGGCGTTGACCTTCCAAAGCTTCAGCATATTAGAGCGCCTCCTCATCGAGCGGAGCGGCCATGGTGCCCTCGCCCGCAAGCGGCGACTTGTCGCGCCAGACGTTCTCGAACTGCTCCTTGTCGAGCACGTGGTCGCGCTTGGCGGCAACATCGGTCACCGTCACGCGGTCGGTGCAGGAGTAACACGGATCCATAGAGCCCACGATGATGGCGGCGTCGGCCACGGTGTTGCCGCGGAACATGTAGCGCAGGACCGGCCAGTTGCTGTACGTGGCGGCCTTGGCGCGCCAGCGGTAGCACTTCTGGTTGTTGCCGAGCATGGCCCAGTGCACGTCCTCGCCGCGCGGTGCCTCGGTGGCGCCGATGGCGTACTTGTGCGGGGTGTACTCCCAATCCGTGGTGAGGATGGGGCCCGACGGGCAGTTCTCGAGCATGGTCTCGATCATGTCGATCGAATCGTAGACCTCCTGGATGCGGACGGCGGTACGGCCGAAGGCATCGCAGGTGTCTGCCGTGGCAGCATGCATCTTCTGAATATCCGGATCGGCGTAGCCGTCGAAGGGATGGTCAAAGCGCACATCGCGGGCATAGCCCGAACCACGCATGAGCGGGCCGACCGGCGAAAAGTCGCGGGCGATCTTACGGTCGAGAATGCCGATGCCGCTCGTGCGCTCAATAAAGTTGGGCGTGGAGAGCAAAACGTCGACGAGCTCCTGGACCTCGGAGCGCAGCTGGTGGATGGTCGTGAGCGTGGAGAGCTTCTGCTCGGCCAAGATGTCGCGACGCACGCCACCGATCACATTGAGGCCATAGGTCTTGCGGTGGCCGCTAAGTTTCTCGGCCAGGTCCATGGACTTCTCGCGAACGCGGAAGAACTGCTGGAAGCCGGAATCGAAGCCGGTGTAGTGCGATGCGAGGCCAATGTTGAGCAGGTGCGAGTGCAGGCGCTCGACCTCGAGCATGATGGCGCGGATGTACTGTGCGCGCGGCGGGACGTGAATGCCCTGGGCGCGCTCGACAGCCTCTGCGTAGGCCACCGAGTGGGCGCAGCCGCAGATACCGCAGATACGGTCGGCGAGGAACGTCACGGCGTCATAGTTCAGGCGCGTCTCGGCGACCTTCTCCATGCCGCGGTGCACGTAGAACAGACGGTAGTCGGCGTCGACGATCGTCTCGCCCTCGACGAACAGACGGAAGTGGCCGGGCTCGTCGGAGGTAATGTGCAGCGGGCCCATGGGGACGAGCGTCGTCTCCTTGCCCTTGGTATCGGCCAAGAACTCGTAGTTTTCCATGTCGCTCGCGGGAGCGGGACGGAAGCGGTAGTCCATGGAGTCCTTGCGCAGCGGGTACAGGCCGCTGGGCCAGTCATCGGGCAGCACCAGGCGGCGACGATCGGGCAGACCCTCGGGGATCAGGCCAAACATATCGCGCAGCTCGCGCTCGCCCCACACGCAGGCGGGGACGAACGGCGTCACGGACGGGAACGTCATCTTGGCGGGGTCGACCTCGGCACGCACGGTAACCCAGCCGGGGTCCTCCCCCTCCATGGAGATGACGTAGTACACGGCGTAACGGCCGCACAGGCTGCGCTCGTCGTTGCCGACAATCACAGGAATCCAGCCGTAGCGCTCGTAATACAGGTAGTGGACGGCCTCGGGCAGACGGTCCAGCTTGACGGTGATCGTCAGCTGGTCCTCGCACTGCCATTCGACCTTCTCGATAGCGCCCGGCACTGCAGCACGCAGGGCCTCGACGTGGCTTTCGCAGCGACGAGCGTAGTCCTTCTTTTCAGGTTCTGCCATGGTGCTAATTCACCTCACTTGTCTTGGTCTGGGAACTGAACACCATGCGGTAGAGAGGGGCCTCGTGGAGCTCTTCGACGCTCTGGTTCAAAACGACGGACGTTGCATCCTCGACGCCGCTCGTGATGGCGACCGGGGTGGCGATACCGAACCACATGACCACGATCGCGAGGGCGATCTCGGGGATGATCATGAGGGCGGGCACCTCGTGGCGCTTCATGCCCTCGGGCGCCTTGCCGAAGATGGACTTGAGCGCGATGCCGGTAAGGGCGAAGTACACGCCGGTGAGGCCGATGGCCACGAGCACGACCACCCAGATGGGACCGGACTGAACGCCGGCCACGAAGGTGAGGAACTCGGAGATGAACAGGGCGAACGGCGGGAAGGCGGCGAGTGCGAGCAGGGCGATGATGGTGAGCGCTGCCGTGACGGGAGCGATCTCGACGACGCCCTTGATCTTGTTCAGGTCGCGGGTGTGGTAGATGTGCTGGATGTTACCGGCCATGCAGAAGGCGAGCGCCTTCGTGAAGCCGTGGAAGATGCAGTGCAGCAGGCAGGCGGCGATACCGAGCGGGCCACCGATACCCAGGCACAGCGCGACCACGCCGACGTTGTCGACGGAGGAGTACGCGAAGCGGCGCTTGATATCGTCCTGCTTGAAGATGCACAGGGCAGCCACCAGGATGGACAGCGTGCCCAGGATGAGCAGGAGCGTTCGCGGATAGGTGTCGCCCACCGTGATGATGGACAGGGAGTAGAAGCGGATGATCACCAGCATGGCGCACTTGAGCAGCACGCCCGAGAGCAGCGCGGAGACCGGGCTCGGAGCCTGGGAGTGCGCGTCGGGCAGCCAGGTGTGCATGGGGAACAGGCCCGCCTTGGTGCCGAAGCCGATGACGATGAACGCGAACGCGAGGCGCACGAGCATCGGGTCGAACTGGTCGGCGTAGGGCATGATGGAGGTGAGGAAGGCGGCCTCATGCGCGTTGGGCATGATATCGGCGGCGTTCGCGTAGATGAGCAGCGTGCCGAACAGGCCGAAGGCCACACCGGCGGTGCAGACCATCGCGTACTTCCAAGACGCCTCGAGCGCCTGCTTGTTCTTGTAGATGCCCACGAGGAACACAGTCGACAGCGTAGTGGCCTCGACCGCCGCCCAGGTGAGGATGATGTTGTTGGACAGGCAGGCGAGCAGCATCGTGAAGACGAACAGGCTGAACAGCGCGTAGTACTGCTTGGTGCGCTCGGCCGGCATGGTCTTCTCCTCGATATCGATCTTGATATAGGAGATGGAGTACACGCCGGTGATGAACCCGATGATGCCTACCAGAAGGACGAAGATCGACGAGAGCGAATCGAGATGGAGCCACAGGCCCAAAGCGTCGATATTCTGCCCGCTCGAGAGCATGGTTCCCGCGGTGACGACCGAAAGGACAAGGGTCGCCGCGACGGAGATGGTGTTGAGCCCCGCGAAGACGTTGTAGGACGTCGTCTTGGGGAGCGCAGCCATAATCAGGGAGAACACGAGAGGACAAGCGAGCAGGGCGACCGTCAGCATTGAAACATCCATGGCCTACCCCTTCAATTCGGTCAGGTCGTGGGAGTCGAGCGACTTGGTGTCGTTCCAAATCCTCACGACGACGGCGGACATGATGATGACGGCGAAGATGGCGTCGGTGGCGATGCCGATCTCGATGATCTCGGGGGCCGTGGGCGCGAGCAGAGCGAGCGTCACGTGGCTACCGTTCTCCATAAGGCAGTACCCGAAGATCTGCTTGAGGATGTTGCGCTGGGAGATGATGCACGTGAGGCCGACGAAGAAGTGCGCGAAGCTGATGGCGAGGGCCGGAGTGGCCACCTCGGCGGTGGGCAGGCTCAGGCGCGTGACCACCGCGAAGCAGACGGCCACCTCCAGACCGGTGAGGATGATGGTCCAGGCCGGCTTGATGGAGGAGGTCAGCGTGCTATCGGCAGGCGAACCCATCTTCTTGTAGGCACGGTTGAGAATGAACGGAACGAGGATCACCTTGGTGACGAAGGCCGACGCGGCCCACATGAGAAGCTCGGTGGCACCGGTGGTGAGGCCCAGGGTGAGCAGCACGCCCACCAGGACAACCGACTGGATCGCGTACCACTTGATGGCGGACGGGATGGTCTTCGAGACGACCACCATGGTGGAGGTCACGATCAGAAGACCGCCCAGGATATTGACTAACGAATAACCCATGTCCTACCTCCTAACCCATCCAACTAGAGGACAGAGGACCGGCGACGACGACCATGATCATGAGGACGACGAACACGAACGCCATGGCGCGCGGAAGGGGCTGGCCGGCGGCCACGGTCTCGCTCGGCTCACCGGGCAGGACCTTACCCATCCAACGCAGGAACCATGCGAAGGTGGCGACGGTCTCGACGACCATGACGCACACGAGGACGAAGATGACCGTGTTGGAAGCACCAACCGCGAAGCCACCGGAAATAATCTGGAACTTGGAGAAGAACGTGCTCATGGGGGGCACGCCGGCGATAGCGGTCGCGGCGACCGCGAAGCCCACGCCCGTGACCGGGTACTTCTTCATGAGGCCCTGGATCTTGGGCAACATACGGGTTCCCAGCGTGAAGCTGAGGGAGCCGGCGATGAGGAAGAACAGGGTCTTGGTGAACGCGTGGTTGAAGATGTGCTCGACGGCGCCGTTGAACGCCATCTGGCTTCCGAACACGGAGAGGCCCAGGCCGAAGAACACGTAGGCGAGCTGCGCGATCGTCGAGAAGGCGAGCAGGCGCTTCATATCCTTCTGGGGCAGGTACATGAGGAAGCCGAAGAGCATGGTCACGACGGCGTCGATGATGGCGACCCAACCGACGATCTCGGGGATATCGCCGGCACTCGCAAGAGCGCGGGCGAACACGCACACGCCGACCTTCACCATGGACGCGCCATGGAGGTAGGCGGAAACGGGCGTGGGGGCCTCCATTGCGGAGGGCAGCCACATGTAGAGCGGGAACTGGGCGGACTTGGCCCAAGCGGCGAACAGGATGAGCAGCAGCACGACGGTCTTCATACCGGAATCGAGCTGGGAGATCGCGCTCAGCGCGAACGTGCCGGTTCCGGCGAACAGGAAGGCCGCGCCGATGTAGAGTCCCAGAGCGCCGATATGGGTGATGATGAGCGCCTTCATACCGGCCTTCTTGGCCGTGGGCGTCATGTAGTAGCTGATGAGGCCCCAGGAGCACACGCCGGTGATCTCGAAGAAAACGAGCTGGCCGACGATGGTGGAGCTGTAGGCGAGACCGGCCATGGCGCCGATGAACGTGGAGAAGTACACGTAGAAGCGGCGACGGGGCGCGTCGGGATGCTCCTTGTTCTTATCGCTCATGTACGGGAACGAATAGATGACGACGAGCAGGCCGATAGCGACGAACGCGGGTGCGAGCAGCGTGCTCATCCGGTCGAATATGAAGCCCATGACCAAGGTCTGGCCCATACTCGCCCAGGTTACATCGACCGCGTTCATGCCGTTTCCGGCAAACGTCGCGGCCAAGCCAACGGAAGCGACCGTGGCGATGCCGCCGGCAAAGGCGCAGATCCATTTAGCGTAGGGACGCGGCAGCATGACGATGAGCAGGGAGCCCAGCATGGGGACGGCGATCGCCACCATGGCAAAGAGGGACAAGCTCGATTCGATTGACATAGTTTCTCCCTTCTCCCTACACGCCTACGACGACGAAGACGAACGCGAGGACCGCGATGCCGACGACGGCCCAGGTCTGGTTACCGAGCACCTTGAAGCGCGAACGGGAAACGGAGTTCTCGAGCACGCCGCAGACAACGAAATCGACCAGGCACTTGACAAGGAAGACGACGGCGCCCACGAGAGCGGTGACGCCGATGGTCGCGGGCTCTCCCCAGGGGATGAAGATGGAGGTGAACCAAGCGACGACCACGACCTGCTTCATGCCCATGGCGAGCTTCATCATGGCCAGGGACGGGCCGGAGAGCTCGGCGAGCGGGCCCTCCTGGAGCTCCTGCTCGGCTTCGGCCTGATCGAACGGAAGCTTGCCGAGCTCCATATAGCAGGCGGCCGCGAAGGCGACGCCGGCGAGGATGACGGCGACGACGCTCGAGACGTTGCCCGTAACGATGTGCTGACCCATGGTCGCAATGTCCGTGGAGCCGCACACGATGGCGACGGTAAACAGCGCGATGAGCATGGACGGCTCGATGAGCACGCTCATGAGGAGCTCGCGGATACCGCCGAAGCCCGCGTAGGCGTTGGAGGAATCCACGCCGGACAGCGCGAAGAAGAAGCGGGACAGCGCGAGCGCGTACATGATGGTGATGGCGTCACCAAAGACGGGCATGGGGCTCTCGAGCGTGAACATGGGCAGGCCCATGGCGAGCATGAACGACACCGCGAGGAACAGCGGCGGCATGATGCGCAGCACGAAGCTCGAGTCGGAACTCACGGACTCGGGACGCGCCATGAGCTTCGCGAGGTCCCGGTAATCCTGAAGGATGGACGGACCGCGGCGATTGTGCATCTTCGCGCGAATCACACGGGCGAGGCCGGAGAAGAAGGGCGCGACCAGCATGACCACGAGGCCCTGCGCTATCGCAAGAACGATGTTCATAATATCCTCTCCCCTCTCTAGACCATGACCACGGCGAGCACGAGGAAGACCACGAGCGCCGCGACGATGTAGCAGATGTATACGGAGTAGTTGCCGCCCTCGATCTTGGAGGCGAGGCCGGCCAGCTTATCGGCACCCTCGCTCGGTGCATCGACCAGGAAGCGGTCGGGCAGGGGCTCAACGCCCTGGGCGACACCGGTGAGCTTCTGGAACACGTGCGCGATGGACCAGCAGATCTTGGTGCATACCTCGCGCAGGGTGTAGAGCGGGCCCATGAAGAGCTCTACGTCTGACGCGAAGCTCGTGGCGACGACGGGCATGTGCTCGTTGGGCTCGTAGCCGCACGCCCAAGGGTCGGTCTTCTTAGCGGGGGCCTTGGTGCCGAGGCAGGACCTCAACACGAACGCGAGGCCGGTGAGGACCACGAGCGCGATGGCGATCGCGGGGGTGGAGGTGGCGGCACCGGAAATCTCGTTCACCAGAGACACGCCCGAGGTGGCTGTGATGGCAGAGCCGGCAAGCACGCTCTGGGCGACGTCGCCCAGAACCGGGGCGATGACGGGAGAGCCGATTCCCAGCACCACGCAGATGGCCGCGAGGAGCATCTGCGAGAACAACATCGGAGCCGGGGACTCCTTGGCGTTCGCGGCCTCCTGGGAACGAGGGCTGCTCGCGAACGAGACGCCGTAGGCCTTCACGAAGCACGTGACGGCCAGGGCACCGGTGATGGCGAGGGCGGCCGCGGAGGCGACGGCGAACACCATGACGACCGGGTCGGAGAGCGTCGAGATGTTGAACAGGGACTGGTAGGTGAACCACTCGGAAACGAAGCCGTTGAGCGGCGGGATAGCCGAGATGGCAAGGGCACCGATGAGGAAGCAGACGGCCGTGACCGGCATACGGCGGAACAGGCCGCCCATCTTCTCCATGTTGCGCGTACCCGTGGCATAGAGCAGGGAGCCCGCGCCGAGGAACAGCTCGCCCTTGAACATGGCGTGGTTGAGCGTGTGGTAGAGGGCGGCCATGAGCGCGATCGTCGCGATGACGTCGTTGCCCAGGGCGTGCGCCGTCATGGACGCGCCGACACCGAGCAAGATGATGCCGATGTTCTCGACGGAGTGGTAGGCCAGCAGGCGCTTAATGTCGTGCTCGTGGAGGGCGTAGACGACGCCCAGGACCGACGAGATGGATCCGAAGACCAGGACCATGAGGCCCCACCAGAGCTGGACGCCCGAACCCGCGAGCAGGTCGAGACCGACCTTGAGGATTCCCAGGATGCCGATCTTGATCATGCCGCCGGACATGAGGGCGGACACGTTGGACGGCGCCTCGGGGTGCGCCTGGGGCAGCCAGGAGTGCAGCGGGATGATACCGGCCTTTGCGCCGAATCCGAAGAACGCGAGGACGAAGCACGCGGAGGAGACGGCGGGTCCAAAGTCATGCGTACGGAAATCACTGAAGCTGAAGGAACCGCCCACGCCGTTGGTCATGAGCAGGAAGCTCGCCATGATAAGGACAAAGCCCACGTGCGCGATGACGAAGTAGAGCCAACCGCCCCTAATGGAGTTCTTGTTCTCCTCGATAACGACAAGGAAGTAGCTCGTAAGGGACATGAGCTCAAAGGCGACCAGGAACCAGAACACGTTGTCGGCGGTGATGACGAGCATCATCGAGGCGACGAAGGTGTTCATGAAGAAACCGGCGCGCCCGACCTTGCCCGGGTACTCATCGAAGTAGGACAGACCGTAGATGAAGCCCGCAAAGGCGAGGATTGAGATGAGGACCACGATCAGGCCCGCAAGGCCGTTGAGCAAGAGCTCGAGACGGGCGAACGGGAAAAAGAAGACCGTGTTGAGGGACGAAACGTCGCCAAGCACGGCCTCGAGGCCCGCGATGAACGACAGCACGGCCGCGACGGCGCCGATCAGGCAGCCGGCGGTCTTGGCGGCGTTATCGGCCTTGATCAGCAGAACCGAGGCGAGCGCACCGATGCACGAGACGGCAAGCGATGCGATAAACAGCGTCATGCTATCCATTGTTTACGCTCCCTTCTGCTTTCTCGGACAGGCCCTGGGCCACAGCGGTAACGTCGACGACTGGACCGTTTTCGATCGAGCGCAGGCGCTTGGCCTCGTCGAGCTCGCGATCGGCCGCGCCGCCCATGACGGTCAGCGCCTTGGTGGGGCACGCCGCCACACAATGCGGGCCGTCCGGATCGAAGGCACACAGGTCGCACTTGACGGCGCAGGTGTACTGGCCAGGAGCCCACGTAAGCAGGCTGCTCAGGGACTTAGGATACGAAGGCGTCGGGTCGCACATGCCTGCGACACCGGCGATAGACGTGCCATCGGGATGGATGGCTCCGAAGGGGCACGCGATGGCGCACAGCCTGCACCCGATGCACTCCTGCTCCTTGACGTGGATGCGATCGCCATCGTGCTCGATGGCATTCACCGGGCAAACCTCGGCGCAGGGAGCACCCTCGCAATGGTGGCAGGCAAGGGCGGCCGAAATACCGCCGGTCTTCACGAGCGCCAGGCGCGGCGTATCCTGAAGACCCTGCATCCGGTGGGCGTCGGCACAGGCGGACTGGCATGTTCCGCAGCCGATGCACCTCTCCGGGTTGATGTCGATGAAGCGGTTCATCCCCACTTCCTTTCAAAATAACGGGCCGGGCTCCCGAACGTACGGGACGCCCGGCCCAAAAAGCCAACGAGAACGGGACTACACGATTTGGTTCACGTGCGTCTCGTCGTCGAACTTGGCGGCGCCAGGCTCAACGTCCTGGGGAGCAGCGGCGTCCACCAGAGCCTGCTTGAGCTCGGTGTACTGACGCTCTACCTCGCCCTCTGCCCAAACCTGGTCGGCAATGGCGTCGACCTGGCAGGCGGAGAACTTGTCCTCGGGCGTATGCGAGACCGGGTCGACCTTGTGAATGGTCAGCTCGTTGCACTTGCCGATCCACCACTGGTAGGTCATGTAGACCGTGCCCTTATTGATGCGATCGCTCACGTCGGCGCGGCTGTATACCTGGCCGCGGCGGCTATGAATCGAGAC
>CAJLLB010000064.1 GCA_905207425.1 uncultured Collinsella sp. | reverse complement strand
CCACGCGCCCGCCCGAAAGCAGCCGCGCCGACACTCGCTTGATGGCCTCGGGATTCGAAACGGCGAGCCCCGCACAGCGCGCCCACGTATCCACCGCCCACACGCCGCGGACGTCGGTCGCCGTGGTGATGACGGGGATGGCCCCTGCCGCGCGTGCCACAGTTTGCGCAAGCTCGTTCGCACCGCCCAAATGCCCCGACAAAAGCGGGACGGCAAAGCGCCCCGCCTCGTCGATCGCCACAACCGCGGGATCGTTTGCCTTCGAGGCGACATGCGGCGCGATCGCCCGCACGGCGATGCCCGCCGCGCCCACGAACAGAAGCGCGTCCGACGCTTCCCACGCGAGCGCCGTCCATGCGCGCAGGTCGGCCTTCCCCTCGCCGAACCCGCGCGAAACGGAAACGTCCCAGCCAAGGTCGTCTTCACCTGTCTGCGCGCAATCGGAAAGCGCGTGTGCGGTGCGCACCGCCAACGCATACCCCCTCTCAGTGAACGCTATGCAGGAAACCCTCATCTAGCGCACCACCATCGTCGAGAAGTAGCTGCCCCGATCGGGCACATCGTCGAGCGAGCGGTACACGCGCTCGCCCGGAAGCCCACAGTCCTCTACAAGCTCGGCACCGTCGAAGGCACCCTCCTCGCAAAGGAAGCGCTTCGTGTCCGCAAGCGAGCGGCGCGCCTTCATGACCACCTTCGTCCCCGGCCAGCCGATTGCACGGCGCACCCCGTACAGAACGCCTTTACTCATACGTCGCCCCCAATTTCCCGATAACTGCATCGGCGCCCGACGTGCGGAAAAGCTCGCGGCGCTCGGCGTCGAACACGACCGCGGCGATGTCGCATGCGCCCGCCGCGCGTCGGCGCAACCTGTCCTCGATTGCCGCAGCGAGCGAGGCGCGCGCAGCGTCCCCAACGCCGGCGGCCTCGATTACCTCGAGCGCCGCCGTGGTCGTGACGGACGACATGATCTCGCGCACGGTCTTCGCGCCCGCGCCGGCCATGGCCGCGTGGGCGGCCAGAATCTCCGCGCGGCAGTCGGCGGTACGCGAATGGGTGTCCATGATGCCGCCCGCGACCTTCACCAACTTGCCGATGTGTCCCACAAGAAGGACATTGGTAAATCCCTCGCGAACGCAGCAGTCAATCGCATCGCCCACAAAGTTGGAGATGAAGACCACCGGCGCACCGTTTAGGTGGAAATGCCCCGAGATGAACTGCCCGCCGTAGTTGCCGGGCGTGAGCACGACTCCGCGCCGCCCCATAGCCGCATGCTGCCGGATCTCGAGCTCGATGCTGTCGCGCAAGGCAGCGAGGCTGCGCGGCTCGACGATGCCCGTCGTGCCCAGGATGGAGATGCCGCCCTCTATCCCCAGATGCGGGTTGAAGGTCTTTTTGGCAAGGGCAACACCCTCGGGTACCGAAATCGTCACAGCAATATTTCCAGAAAAGCCGTGCGCGGCGCACACCTCGCGCACCGCCGAAGTGATCATCGCGCGCGGCGTCGCGTTGATGGCGGCCGCCCCCACCGGCTGCTCGAGCCCGGGCAATGTCACGCGCCCCACGCCCACGCCGCCATCGACGGAAACTTCCGATTCGCGCGCGGGCACGTCCTTGCTGCCCGCAGCACCCGTGCCCGACCCCGCATGTTCCACGTGCGCGTACACGAGTACGCCGTCAGTCACATCGGCATCGTCGCCTGCGTCCTTTCGCACGGCGCACTGGGCGCACCCCTCGCCGATGCATGCGTCGACCACGTTCGCCTCGACGGGCAGCCCGCCGGGGGTGACGATCGACACGCGGCCGAGGGGCTTTCGTGACAAAAGCATCTCGCAGGCCGCCTTCGCCGCGAGCGCGGCGCAGCTCCCCGTGGTGTAGCCGCAGCGCAGGCGGGTCGTCCCGGTATATATGTAGTGCTCGAAGGCCACGCTAGCTGCTCGCCTTCCGATACCCCGTGGCAAACGAAGGGTCGTAAAGCTTGCTGCGCTCGTACGACTCTGCTTGCGCGCCGTTGTGCGAAAACCCGCCGCGAGCTCCGAGCACGCGGCCCACCACCACGAGCGCCGTGCGGTCGATGCCCTCTCGCGCGCCCGCATCGGCGAGCGTGCCCACTGTGCAGCGCACCACGCGCTCCTCAGGCCAGGTCGCCTTGTACACGAGCGCGGCCGGCTCGTCGGAGCTGCGGCCCGCGGCCAAAAGCTCGGCGGAAAGCTCGGCGAGCATACCCGAGCTCAGGAAGATGACCATAGTCGAGCCACTTTCCGCCATGGTGCGCATGCCCTCGCCCGCGGGCATGGGGGTACGTCCGGAAAGCCGCGTGATCACGACCGACTGGCTGATTCCCGGCAGCGTGTATTCCTGGCGAAGCGCCGCCGCGGCACCGCAAAAGCTCGACACGCCGGGCACCACCTCGTAGTCCACGCCGCGCGCGTCGAGCGCGTCCATCTGCTCCTGGATGGCGCCGTACAGGCACGGGTCGCCCGTGTGCAGGCGCACCACGTCCTCGCCCCGCGCATCCGCCGCGCACATCACGTCGAGCACTTCCTCCAAGGTCATGTGCGCGCTGTCGTAGACGATGCAGGATTCCTTGCACTCAGCGAGCAGCTCGGGGTTCACAAGGCTTCCCGCCCAAACGACCACGTCGGCCGCGCGCAAAAGGCGCGCCCCGCGCAGCGTGATAAGGTCGGCGGCGCCCGAGCCAGCGCCAACGATATGAATCATCCGAGCCTTCCCTTCCCGTTTCTCATCGCAACCGTTTACGCTGCCATTCGCGCAGCGGCCAAAACACGGCGCCCGCAGCGGCAATCGGCGCAAATACGCAGGCAGGAGGCGCAATGCCGCCCGCCCTGGCTTTGACACGTTCAAAAGTGCCCACTATCATAGTAAAAGATTCGGCAACGAGCATATGACAATCGGATAAAAGGAAATGACCGGCGCGGCGCCCGCACAGCCCGCGCTGGCTTGCGGAGGGAACCAGGTGGGAATCCTGGGCAAGGGACATTACTGTATAGGACGCACGGGCGAACCGCCTCGCGCCCCAAGCCAGACTGCTTCGCCTTTTCCTCACGGCATCGCCGTGGCGTTAGCTCCTTGTGAACCCCGAGGGGTGCGCTTTTCTTTCGCTTGTGCCGACAAGCAACTGTCGCCGGGGGACCGGCAAACCGAGGAAAGGAAAAACCATGTCCGACCAGATGTCACGCCGCGGCTTCATGGGCGCCGCAGCAACCGGAGCCTTCGCGCTCGCCGGAGTCGCGCTCGCGGGCTGCTCCAACACCTCCGCGAGTTCCGAGAAATCGAGTGAAAAGGAGAAGGCCGTGAAGCCGGTCATCCTCGTCACGAGCTTCGGCACGAGCTACAACGACTCGCGCCACATCACCATCGGCGCCATCGAAGACGCTATCCGCGAGAAGTACTGGCAGGACTACGACATCCGCCGCGCCTTCACCGCGCAGATCATCATCGACAAGCTGAAGAAGCGCGACGGCATCACGATCGACAACATGACCGAGGCGCTCGACCGCTGCGTGGAAGACGGCGTGAAGGAAATCGTCGTGCAGCCGACGCATCTCATGGGTGGCCTGGAATACACCGACGTGAAAGACGAGCTCGACAAGTACGCCGACAAGTTCGACAAAATCTCGCTCGGCGACCCGCTGCTCACCTCCGACGACGACTACAAGAAGGTGGCCGCAGCCATTAAGGAGAACATGGCGTCCTTCGACGACGGCAAGACGGCGCTGTGCCTCATGGGCCACGGCACCGAAGCCGATTCCAACGCCGACTATGCCAAGATGCAGGAAGTGTTTAAGAACGAGGGCTTGACGCAGTTCTTCGTCGGCACCGTCGAGGCTGAACCGACCTGCGAGGATGTTATCGCCGCCGCGAGCGCCGCAGGCTACAAGAAGGCCGTGCTCGCGCCGTTCATGGTGGTCGCGGGCGACCACGCGAACAACGACATGGCAGACGAGACCGACCCCGACAGCTGGGCTGCGAAGTTCGTGGCCGCTGGCTTCGAAGTGACGTGCCTGCTCCAGGGTCTGGGACAGAACGTCGCGGTCGACGACATCTACGTCGCGCACGTGGACGACGCCATCGCCAAGCTGTAAACTCGCCGCGCACGGGGGCGCCGGTCGCGTCCCCGTGCAACGGGCATGCGCCTTCCCCGACTGACGGCGCATGCCCGTTGCACTCGCATCCCGCCCGCCCACCGCACGGCGCGGGCGGTCGAAGCGATTGAAAGGAACCCCCTCCATGTTGAAGAAAACCCTCGCCTTCGCCCTGTCGGCGGCGCTTTTCGCGTTCTCGCTCGCCGGCTGCGGCGGAAATTCAATCGACAGCGCAAAGGCAAGCGATGCCGATTCCCAGGAAAAGACCGAACAGGCGGCCGATGCGCCCGAGGGCGCAAGCGCTGCCCCCATCACCGCCGACAAGGTGGCCGACGGCACCTATCCGATCACCGTAGATTCCAGCTCGAACATGTTCAGGATTGTGGATGCCCAGCTCATCGTGGAAAACGGCTCCATGCACTGCGTGATGACACTTTCCGGCACGGGCTACGGCAAGCTCTTCATGGGCACGGGCGACGAGGCTGCCGCCGCGAGCGAGGCCGACTTCATCCCCTATGTGGAAAACGCGGAAGGCAAGTACACCTACGACGTGCCCGTTGATGCGCTCGACGAGGACACCGCCTGCGCCGCGTGGAGCATTAAAAGGGAGCGGTGGTACGACCGCACGCTCGTATTCGAATCCGCCGGCGTCGATCTGCGCGCCGACGCACTGAAGTAACGCCATGCGGTCGATTCTTCCCAAGGGGGAAAACAGGAAGCGCCGCAGCATCGCGGCGCGCGCGATCGCCTGCGTTCTCGTCGCCCTGCTCGCGCTTCCCTTCGCGGGGTGCAGTGCGAGCCCGAACGTGACCGGTGCCACGGCGGGCTCTCAGGAATACACTGTGAGCGTCTCGCTTTCCGGCGGGTCAGGGCGCGCAAGCATCGCCTCGCCCACCACAATTGTGAAGGATGGCGACACCTACACCGCGACCATCACCTGGTCGAGTTCGAACTACGACAAGATGACCGTCGACGGCGTGGACTACGCGCCCGTAAACGACGGCGGCAACTCCACGTTCGAGATACCCGTCACGCTCGACGAGGACATCGCCGTGTCGGCCGAGACCGTCGCCATGTCGACGCCGCACACCATCGACTACACGCTCCACTTCGACTCATCCACCATGAAGGAGAAATCGGGCGACGATGCAAGCGGCGGCTCCCCTGCGGGAACGGCCTCAAGCGCCGCGGCCGACTTCCACAACGCTGATTTGGGCTGCGGCTGGGAGCCGACGGGGGCGCTTCAGCTTGAATACGCCAAGCACTTCACTGTCGACGAGTTCGAAGGCGGCTTGCGGCTTATCTGCGTTTCGAACGGGGAGCGCTTCCTCGTGGTGCCGCAAGATGCGAAGGTACCTGACGGGTTGAGCTCCGACATCGCGGTCATAAGACGCCCCGCCGACAAGGTGTACCTCGTGTCGTCGGCGACGATGTGCCTGGTCGACGCGCTCGATGCGAACGACAATATCTTAATGTCGGGCACGAAGGCCGACGATTGCTCGGTCGCGGGCTTCAAAAGCGCGCTCGAAAGTGGGGCGATCGCCTACGGCGGCAAGTACAGCGCGCCCGACTACGAGCGAATATCGGCCTCGGGCTGCACGCTCGCCATCGAGAACACCATGATCAACCACACGCCCGATGTGAAGGAAAAGCTGCAGAAGCTCGGGCTCGTCGTGCTCACCGAACAGTCGTCGAGCGAGCCCGAAGCACTCGGACGCGTCGAGTGGATTAAGCTTTTCGGCGTCCTGTTCGACAAGGAAGAGGAGGCCGCGCACCTGTTCAACGAGCAGAAGGCCCGCGTCGAGCAAACGTCGGGGCTCGCGTCGTCAGGTAAAACCGTGGCGTATTTCTACATTAACTCGAACGGGGCCGCCGTCACGCGGCGGAGGGGCGACTACGTGGCGCAGATGATCGAGCTCGCAGGCGGCAGCTACGCGCTCGATGACGCACAGACGGCGTCGACGTCAGGTTCGTCAGTAACGCTCGAAATGGAGCGCTTCTATGCGACGGCGAAGGATGCCGACATCATCGTCTACAACGGCACCATCGACGAATCGGTTGCCACCTTGAGCGACTTCGTAAGCAAAAACGCGCTATTGTCGCAGTTCAAAGCCGTGAAGAACGGCAACGTCTGGGTCACAAGCGCCGACATGTACCAGCAGATGACTTCTACCGCCGACATTATCGACGAGCTGCACGGGGCGTTCACCGGCGATGACACGAGTGACTTCCATTATCTGAGGAAGCTCGGCTAGCGCCATGAGAAGCCGGCTTACCATGGCATACGACGAATCGGGGCGCGCCGCGCGGTGTCGCGTCGTGACGGCGCTGCTCGCTGTTGCCCTCATCGTGCTCGTCGGGGCCAACCTGTGCATCGGGAGCGTGCTCGTGCCCGCAGACCACATCCCCGACATCCTTTCGGGCGGCGCGGCCAATTCCATGGAAAGCCAGGTCATCTGGGAGATTCGCCTGCCGCGCGTGCTTTCAGCCATACTTCTCGGCGGGGCACTTTCGCTCTCCGGGTTCCTGCTGCAGACGTTTTTCAACAACCCCATCGCCGACCCGTTCATCTTGGGCGTCTCCTCGGGCGCAAAGTTCGTCGTCGCGCTTACGATGATCGTGCTTCTGGGCGCGAACCAGGCCATGTCCTCGCCGGTCATGGTGGCCGCAGCGTTTCTGGGATCGCTTATCACCATCGGCTTCGTGCTCCTCATCGCACGGCGCATAAGTTCCATGGCCATGCTCATCGTGGCGGGCGTCATGGTGGGATACATCTGCTCGGCGGCGACGAACTTTCTCATCGCCTTCGCCGACGACCAGTCCATCGTGAACCTGCACAACTGGTCTTTGGGCAGCTTCTCGGGTTCGAACTGGGACGACATCGCGGTCATCGCGGTCGTGGTGATTACCGTGAGCGCATGCGTATTCGCGATATCGAAGCCCCTTTCCGCCTTCCAGCTGGGAGAAGCCTACGCGAAAAGCGTCGGCGTGAACGTCGCACGCTTCCGCGTGGTGCTCGTCCTTCTAGCGAGCATGCTCTCCGCCTGCGTGACCGCGTTCGCTGGTCCGGTGTCGTTCGTAGGCATCGCGGTTCCGCATCTCGTTAAGTCGGCGCTGAAGTCGTCGAAGCCTATCCGCGTGATTCCTGCGTGCTTCTTGGGAGGCGCCATCTTTTGCGCGGGCTGCGATTTGATCGCGCGCACGCTGTTCTCCCCCGTCGAGCTTTCCATCAGCGCCGTCACCGCCATCTTCGGCGCGCCGGTGGTTATTGCACTCATGTTGAAGAAGCGGGTGAGGTAGATGGGGGAATTCGTGCCGCGGACCAAAACGCTCGGAGGGAACATTCCATGCTTGGCCAGTTCTGAGCTCGCACGAAAGCGCCAGAAGGCACTTTCGGCTCGTGCGGAACTGCGCGCGGAACGCCTCCTTCGAGCGGAGTCGAACCTCGAAACCCCGGTAGAAACGCAGGCTGACGGAGCACCGCTTTTCCGCATAAGCGACCTGTCGGCTGGCTACGACAAGAAGGTCGTAGTCGAAGGCGTCGATCTGGAGGTTCGCGCGGGCGACGTAGTGGCGCTCATCGGGCCGAACGGCTCGGGCAAGTCGACCATCTTGAAAACCATCACACGCCATCTGGCACCGCTTGCCGGCGCGGTCGAGCTCGACGGGCGGGAGATTTCCCGATGGAAGACGGCGGAGTTCGCAAGGAACCTTGCCGTTATGCTGACAGATCGCCCCCGGACCGAGCTCCTCACCTGCCGCGATATCGTAGAGGCGGGAAGGCATCCCTACACCGGGCGAATGGGCACACTCACGCCCGACGACCATAATCGGGTCGACGAGGCCATGAAAACCGCACATGTGGAAAAGCTTGCCGAGCGCGACTTCATGCAGATAAGCGACGGGCAACGCCAGCGCGTCATGCTCGCACGCGCCATCGCGCAGGATCCGCGCGTGCTCGTGCTCGACGAGCCCACGTCGTATCTCGATATCCGCTACCAGATCGACCTGCTACGAATACTTCGCCACCTTGCGAAATCGCGGAATGTTGCTGTCATCATGTCCATCCACGAACTCGAGCTCGCGCAGAAAAGCGCCGACAAGGTGATTTGCGTGAAGGACGGCCGGGTCTTCCGCGCCGGCGCACCCGAGGACATATTCACGCGCGAGACGATTGGCGAGCTCTACGGCCTTCAACATGGCACCTTCAACGAGCGCTTCGGCAGCGTGGAAATTGGGCGCCCGCACGGCGATGCGCACACGTTCGTCATCGCCGGCGCAGGTACGGGGTCAGCTGTGTTTCGCCAGCTCATCCGGCAGGGCAAGGCGTTCTACGCGGGCATTCTGCACGAAGGGGACATCGACTGCGAGCTCGCGCGCGACCTGGCGACGGAATGCGTGGCCGAGCGCGCCTTCGAGCCGATCGGGGATAAAACCATAGCCCGCGCCAAAGAGCTCCTCGTCCACTGCGCGCGCCTTATCGTGTGCCCCGCCGCCTTCGGCACCATAAACGCCCGCAACGCAGAGCTCGTCGAGTTCGCACGATCGCATGGTATCGAGGTCATGCAAGCGTGCGAAGGCGCATCGGAGGATTCCCAATTGGAGTGGGAATGATAAACTGGACCTTCTTTTAGGGATCCTCAGGCTACAGCTCCTACGCGGCGAGGTCTACAAGGCGCCGGAGAACCTCGTGAACAGGAATTTCCACGCCGACGAGCCCAACTAGGCCTAATCCAAGCGAGATTCCAGACTCGACAGACCGTTGAGAGTCAGGTCGTTGGCGACCTCAGAGACGCGCTCGATAGGAACCGAGCCGTCAGACAGCGCCCACGTGCGATAGATACCGATAATACCCGACAGCAAAAACGCCAGATAGTAGTCGAACATCTCGTCCTTGAGACCTTGGGGCAGCAGATCGCGTTCGGCAATCTCGTGCTCGAGCGGTTCGCGCAGGCGAGCCATAAAGTCGTCGAGCGGAATGTTCTCGATCAGCTGACGATTGAGCACTAAGTTGTTACACAGTGCCTCGTTAACGGTTTTAAAGAAGGTCGCCGCCGCGCCCAGGGCGCGCTCGTTGGTGTCGCCGTCCATTGAAGCAAGGGTTTTCTCGACCGAGTCGACAATCATCTCCACCACATCGACGGCAATGGCATCGAGCAGGCCGTCAACCGTACCAAAGTGAACGTAAAAGGTCTTGCGGTCGACATTGGCCTCGCGCGCGATGGCACTCACCGTAATGTCTGCCAACGGCTTTTCCATGAGCAGGCGCTCGAAAGCAGAAAGGATGGCATTGCGGCTGCGAACGATGCGGCGGTCAAGACGCGGTTTGCTGGTTGCCATGGGCGTGTCCCTTCGATATGCGAGCATTCATCAACAGATGAGGGATAATCTACGTAAGAGGATTATCCCCCATACGGCACAAATATGCCCCGCGTCATGAAGAACGCACGACTGCCCTACTGCGACTTAGGATGCTTCTTCTTATTGAGTGCCGACGGAGATACGCGAATACCATCGCCTGTCTGACGCACATAGGCTTTATGAGCCGGCTTAGCGGCCCCAGAAGCCTTCTGAGCGTGCTTCTTGGGATCAACGGTAACAGCATTCGTGGGGTGCGGCTTCGCGGCCACAGAGGACATCTGAGGCGTGCGGCCGAGCTTGCGCATCACGCGATCCCAGCGCGCATGGATGCTCTCGTTGTGGGCGCTCTTAAGTCCCAGCAGGGGCGCAGCCAAAATGGTCGGCGCAATAAACGTAATGAGGCGCCACAGCAGATAACCGGCGGTCGAAGCCGACCCAAAGAAATGACCCAGAAACAGCGCGAAGCCGCCCTCGGCACCGCCGGTACCACCGGGCAAGGGGACCGCAGAGCTCAGCAACTGGACAAAGGCGCTCGCGGCCATGACCGAGAAAAAGTCGACCTCGTGGTGGCCAAAGGCAAGCATTAGGAAATACGGAACCAGATAGAAAAACGCGAGCTGCAGCATGGTGATAAACACGGTGAGCAGCATGGAAGAAAAATGTCCGGCTGAAAGCTTGAACTTCTCGGAGAAGGAGTAGATCTCGCCATCGACAAACGTGCGCCATCCCTCGATCTTAGTGGCCGAGACACCAATGCGCTCAAGCCAATTGATGATGCAGTGGGCGACGCGCGTGACGGTCTTAGGCATGAGCGCGACGGCGAAGATGCCAAGCAAGATGCAGCAGTGCCCACCAAAGCTAAAGACGCACAGCAGCGTCATGTCGCCATAGCGCTCGGCAAAAAACGGCATGCGAGCAAGCAGTAGGATAGCGCCCCAGGCAACGAGGCCAAACTGATACACGATAAAGCGCGTGAATTGCGTGGCTCCGGCCTCGCCGACATTTTGGCCCGCCTTGGTCAGGCGGTAGATCTGAGCAGGAGTCGAGCCCATCATCATAGGTGTGAGGTTGCCAAAGAAGATGCCGCTCGCCTCGACCGAAATGAGGTCGCGAATGCCGACGGGTGAATTGGGGTCGAGCCAGACAGCGATCGCATAGGCCACAATGCCAAAGAACAGATACATGAACATGCAAAGACACGCGACAAAGAGCCATGACGCCTGGACGCTCGACATAGCGGCCCAGAACTGCCCCATCTGCCCGGTTACCACCAGATAGACGATATAACCCACCAGCACGACGCCGATAAAGATGGCGCCGCGGCGTGCGCTCTTATTGTCGTCTCCGCCCGAGGCCTCAACCTCGACCTGGGGCTTGGACGTATGCTGAGAGGACTCCGTCATGAGACTCCTTCTAACAGTCAAAATATCTTGGATATTGTACCCGCAAGGACCATAGGCAGAACGCAAAGCTCTGGTTCAAACGGGAATTGCAGACGGTTGTTTGAAAATAAAAAACCCGGCCCTCCATAGGAAGTCCGGGTATCAGATGCGTGGTAGCCCGTACCAGATTCGAACTGGTGATCTCCGCCTTGAGAGGGCGGCGTCC
>CAJLLB010000063.1 GCA_905207425.1 uncultured Collinsella sp. | reverse complement strand
GCTCGGCATAGGCGCCCAGCAGCCGCTTGCTGTATTCAGAAAGCGCCATAGACCTACTCGTCCACCTTGAGGATCGCCATAAAGGCCTCCTGCGGGACCTCGACCGATCCGATGGCCTTCATGCGCTTCTTGCCCTCTTTCTGCTTCTCGAGCAGCTTGCGCTTACGCGAGATATCGCCGCCGTAGCACTTAGCAAGCACGTCCTTGCGACGCGCCTTGACGGTGGAGCGGGCAATGATCTTATTGCCGATAGCACCCTGGATGGGCACCTCGAACAGCTGACGCGGGATGATCTCCTTAAGCTTGTCGCACAGACCGCGGGCCAGACCATAGGCCTTGTCCTTGTGGACGATAAACGACAGCGCGTCCACCTCGTCGCCCGAAAGCAAGATATCGAGCTTGACGAGCTCGGAGGGACGATACTCGTTGAACTCGTAGTCGAGCGAGGCATAGCCCTTGGTACGGCTCTTGAGCTGGTCAAAGAAGTCCAAGATGAGCTCGGCGAGCGGCATATCAAAGCGCATCTCGACCGACTTGCTCGTGAGATGAATCATGTCGGTAGTAATGCCGCGGTGCTCGATAGCGAGCTGCATGACGGCACCCGTATACTCGGGCGGGCAGATAATCTTGGCCTTGAGGTAGGGTTCCTCGATACGCTCGATGCGCGTAGCCTCGGGCAGATCCTGCGGGCTGCGGACATCAATCATCTCGCCGTCAGTCTTGTAGACGTGATAGTCCACCGAGGGGCTCGTGGCAATGAGGTCAAGATTGAACTCGCGCTCCAGGCGCTCCTTGACGACCTCCATATGCAGCAGGCCCAAGAAGCCCACGCGGAAGCCAAAGCCGAGCGCCACCGAGGTCTCGGGCTCCCACACCAACGACGGGTCGTTGACGTGCAGCTTATCGAGCGCGTCACGCAGGTTCTCGTAGTCCTTGTTATCGATCGGGAACAGGCCCGTATAGACCATGGGCTTGGCCTCGCGGTAGCCGGGAAGCGGCTCGGGGCAGGGATTCGACGCCCACGTGAGGGTATCGCCCACGCGAACGGCCTCGGGGTCCTTCAGGCCCGTGACCACGTATCCGACCTCGCCGACCGTGAGCGCGTCGACCGGGGTCTCGGCGGGACGCTTGACGCCCACGCCATCGACCAAAAAGTCGCCCTTTGCCTGCATCATGCGCAGGGTATCGCCCTTTTTGATGGAGCCGTCAAAGATGCGCACCGTGGCGACGACGCCACGATACTCGTCGAAGTACGAATCCAGAATGAGTGCCTTGAGCGGCGCGTTCGCATCGCCCTTGGGCGGAGAGATCAAAAAGACAATGGACTCCAACAGATCGTGGATGCCCTCGCCGGTCTTGCCCGAGACGCACACGGCATCATCGGCAGGGATCGCCAGGTCATCCTCGATCTCGGTCTTAACCTCGTCGGGATGGGCCGAGGGCAGGTCGATCTTGTTGATGGCCGGCACAATGTCCAGATTGGCGTTCATGGCGAGCGTCGCGTTGGAGACGGTCTGCGCCTCGACGCCCTGCGTGGCGTCGACAACGAGCACCGCGCCCTCACAGGCTGCCAGCGAGCGCGAGACCTCATAGGTAAAGTCCACGTGGCCCGGCGTATCGATCAGATTGAACTGATACGTCTCGCCATCGTCGGCGTCATAGGACACGCGAACGGCATTGGACTTGATCGTGATGCCGCGCTCGCGCTCGATATCCATGGTGTCGAGCAGCTGCGACTCCATGTCGCGTTCGTCGACGGTATGGGTGAGCTCGAGGATGCGATCGCTGATCGTGGACTTGCCATGGTCGATGTGCGCAACGATTGAGAAGTTGCGGATGTGGGAAATGTCAATTGAAGTATTCATGCGGACTATCTTACCCGAGCGGTACAAAAAATGGAGCCTGTTCCATAAAACAGGCTCCATTTATGCGCGTAATCTGTGTGGTGTGAAATTTACAACTTAGGCGTTGATGCTGTTCACGAGCTTGGCAAGACCGGACTTGCGGTTGGAAGCCTGGTTCTTGTGGATAACATGCTTGGCGGCAGCCATGTCGAGACGCTTGGTGACGGTCTTGAGGGCAGCCTGGGCCTTCTCGGCGTCGCCCTCGGCGACGGCGGACTGGACGTGCTTGGTCAGCGTCTTGAGCTCGGACTTGACAGCCTTGTTACGCATGCGAGCTGCCTCATTGGTGCGGATACGCTTCTTCTGAGACTTGATGTTTGCCACTTCTGGAGTTCCTTTCGAGTTCCTTGCAAAAAATGTATGACACCTCTGAGACACGGTGAGGTCATGCAAGCGCCTACTATAGCACGCTCCCCCTCAAAGGGATAGAACGAATTTGTCAAATAGGCAGGTATCATCACGATTTTCTCAAGATGTTCGTAATCCAGAGCAAAAGCGCGGTCTGAGAATCGGCCGAACCCTTGAGCGCGAGCTCCACATCGACCGCGCCCTCGAGCGCAGCGACGAGCTCCGCCATCGAAAAGCGGCGTGCCCAGGTCAGATGATTTTTGACCTGCCAGGACTGGAGCTTGAGCGTTGCGGCCAGCTCACGACCCTGTCCGCGCGCATCGAGCGCCTTGGCGACGATTAGCTCGCGGATGCGGCCGCACAGCAATGTGTAAGTCCACACGTAGCTCTTGGCGGGCAGTAGATTGAAGAGCTCGAGCGAGCGTCGCATGTCACGGGCCGAGACCGCATTGAGAAAATCCCAGGGTTGAACCTCGGCCGTACGTACAATCCAGCGCTCAACGTCGGCAAGCTCAATCTGGGGCGCCTCGACCATCTGGGCAAGCTTAGCCAAGTCGTTATCGAGCATGCGAGTGTTTTCACCCGAACGCGAGACGAGTTCCTCGGCGGCCGCCGTCGAAATCGACTTGCCGTGCTGCGTCGCCATCTGTTGCACGCGGCGCGGTAGTTCCCAGCGCTTGGTGCCGGAGCAATCGATCACGGCCTTCTTGTCGATCTTGGCGATCGCCTTATACAGGCGCGTGTTCTTGGCAAGCGAGTCGGCGATGATGAGGCAGACCGTTGTGGGGCTGGGACTCGCCAGATACTCAACGAGCGGCTCCGAGACCGCCTTGGCGAGCTTTGAGCAGCCGTAAAGGATTACCAGGCGAAACTCGCTGCCCATCGGAAAGGTGTTAAGCGATCCGATAATGGACTCGATATCGGGGTCCTTGGTCATGTCGCGCTCGTCGAGGTTGAACTCGACCATACCCGACTTTTCCAGACGCGCTTTCATACGCGAGACGGCGTGATCGTGCTTGACTCCGTCGGTACCGACAATCAGATATGCCGGCAGCAGACCGGTTTCGGACATTGCGCTCCCCTCCCGCAGGCCTTCGTATTCGTTCCGTGCCATTCTAGCCCAGGGGCCCACCACACGCCAACGACGTCGTCACGATCGCTGGCATCGCATCGCAAAGCCATTCGCAGTCGGCGTGACGGTAATGTCGCCGTGTTCGATGGTGCACGTGAACACGCCGCCCGCTTCCTTAACGGCATCGATGCAGGCATCGGACGGATGGCCGTATCGATTCCCTTCGCCCGCGCTCGCAAGGGAAAGCTCGGGCTTCAAGACGTCCAGCAACTCACCATCGACTGAAACCTTGGAGCCGTGATGCCCAAGTTTAAGCACATCGATATCCCCCACCTCATGCACGAATTCCCGTTCTTGGTCGAGCTCGGCATCGCCGGTGAGGAGTATGCGCAGGCCCTTGCCTTCCTGAACATATGAGAGCAGCAGGACAAGCGAGTCCTCATTTCCCTCGCCATCAACGGACTCGAATGGCCACATCACGCGGGCGCAAAATAAGCCGATATCGACCGTATCCCCACGGCGCACCTGCCGATACTCCACGCCTGGTCGGTTCAATACCCCGGCAGGAGCATCCTCCAGCGCATCCGCCGCCACGGCAATCGTTCCAACCGAAAACTGTTCGAGCACGGCAGGCAGACCACCCCAGTGATCCTCATCCCAATGCGTCACAAAGACGGCATCGATATGGTGCACGTTATTGCGAACCAACGCCGCCACCACGCGCTCGTCGAGCCCGCAGTCGACGAGTGCTACTGCGCCGCCCTGGCGGATAAGAATCGCATCGGCCTGGCCCACATCGAGCACCGTCACCGAAGGCGGAGCGAATCGATCCCAGTAGGCGTACGGAATCGCAGCCAAGAGCACCAGGCATGCAAGCCCCACCGCCATAGGACGTGCACGGGGACGCGGCCACCAGACCAGCAGAACCGCCAGCAAACACGGCACTAGGTAAATCCACATGCTATCGGGCGGCACGCTCACGGATGCACCCGGCACGGCGGCAAACAGCTGCTCGAAGAACAGCGCGCAACGGGAGGCAATCATGGGCACAACGAGCGCCCAAGTCCGCAACGGTGCCACGAGCGAAAAGGGAACCAGCACGATCGACACGGCAAGCAGTACGCTCACCACCGGACCGATGACCGCATTTGCCAGCGGAGCAATGAGCGAGAACGTACCGAAGGCAGGAATGGTAATGGGAAGTGTCGCCAGTTGCGAGCACAGCGTGACGGAAAGCATGCTGGCAACGCCCGATGGCACACCCAGCTCGCCCAAAGCGTAGGTCGCATAGGGGCAAAAGCACAGAATGGCTAAGACGCTGGCACATGAAAGCTGAAAGCCCATCTCGAACAGCACCGTCGGCCGCAGTAGAACAAAGATGGACATGGTAACAAAGAGTGCCGAAAGGCCGTGCCGGCGACGCCCCGCGCCGTTTACGACAAGCGTCGCGAATACCATGCAGCACGCGCGCACGGCCGAGGGAGACGCGCCCGTAAAGGCAGCGTAGCCCACAAGCGTTATCGCCAGTATCGCCCGCTGAAGACCACGTGAGCACCGAGTCTTTTGCAATAAACCCTCGATTACAAACCCCACGATAGCCAAATGGCTGCCCGAGACGGCGATAAGATGCGCCGTTCCCGTCACCGAAAACCAGTCGCCCGCCGGCTGGGCGCGCAGCTCGGCCGAACGACCGCAGACGACACCGGCTATGAGCGCACGCGCCGGGTCGGTCGCAGCCGCGATGGACGCAAGCAGCCCATTTCGCAGCCGAAGCAGCGGCCCCGGAGAGCCCTCATCGACCGGCACAATCCGAACGGCTTGAACCTTGCGCACCTCGCCTCGGAGCACGCGCGATCGTCCATACGCATCGTTCTCAAAACGCGAAACGCGACCGATAACACGCACGTGCGCCCCGACCTTGAGCTCACGGTCAAACGATAGGCGAACCGTTGCCAGGTTCTTACCGTCCGCGCGTGCCTCGCAGGTATAGGAATACACGTCGTCGTTTATGGATGGATCACCCTGCACGACAACCTCGAGGCTGCTTGCCGCTCGACCATCGAGCGCCTTCGAGGCACTCAGCGTGCCCACAGCCCACCACACCGAGACGACCGCTCCCGCCACGAGACCGACGGACGCGGCATACAGCCACCGCTTCCAAGGGGCAAGCCGCGCACAAGATTGAGCCAGCACAACGAATACCGCCGCCGCAACGGGAATGGCCCATAGCGGCCCGACCGCCGGAGCCCGCTCCCTCAGCAGCGCATCAGCGACCATGTTGAGCACCAAGACGCAGCTCATGCACATGCCGGCACACAGGGCCATCGTCCACGGCATCAGGGGCCGCGGAGGCATCACGTGCTCGCGCTCGGTCGCACTCATACGCAGATGCAATCTTTGATTTTGGCAAGCTTCTTCTCGCCGATTCCCGACACACGCATCAGATCGTCAACCGAAGAAAAAGCACCGTTCTTTGTCCGCTCATCGATAATCGACTGGGCCATAGAGGGGCCGATGCCCGAAAGCGTCTGCAGCTCTTCTGCGCTTGCCGTATTGATGTTTACTAGGCCTGTTGCGCCACCCGCGCCCGATGATGCGGAAACCCCACCATCAACACCGGCTTCCGCAATGGACGCCTGCTGCTCCCCTACCGTTGGAACATGGATTTTTTGTCCATCAGTGACCTTAGATGCCCGATTGAGCCCCGTAACGTCTGCCTCGGGCGCCAGCCCGCCGGCGGCATCAATCGCCTGAGCCACCCGCGCGCCGTCCTTGAGACGATATACGCCGGGCGACACAACGGCGCCATCAACATCGACATAGACCTCTGCCGCAGCAGACGCCTTAGGCGAAGAGCCTTCGGATGTCTTTCCACTCGAAGCATCGCCGGATCCCGGCTCCACCAACGAGCCCGAACCATCAGTCCGCTCAAAAGACACGCCGCTGGCACCGCCGCCAAGGTTCGCCATCGCCAAGCCGCTCGCCATCGCAATGACAACCAGTATCGCCATCACCACTGCCTTATGACCGAGCAGCTTGTCCGCCAAGCGGTCCATCCGTTTGACCCGTTCGTGTTGTTCGCGCTGCGCCATAGCAAAACCTCCCAACAACATCGTGTCAGGAAAAGAGCCCTGCAACAGCCACGCTCCAAAACCGGTTTTAGCGGTCAAACCAAAAACCAACCAAAACCTTGCACAAATCTGTCCATTTATTCAGGCACACGTCAGCAAATGAGCACTTAGTCGCAAAATGCCCAGATAGCAAAAGACCGACGATGCAAGCGCATCGTCGGTCTATGCACAAATTTACTCGTGATCTTGGTAAATCTCACGCGGAGCAAGCTCCGAATGTTTACGTTTTAAGGTCTTAGGGGCCTTATACGTGTTGCTCTCGAAGTCGATGTACTCGGTCTGCTTGAGCAGGCGCTCGATCATCTCCTCGTGATCGAACAGCTCCCAGGCCTCATGCACGGCATCGAGTTTAGCGTGCGTCTCGGGACGGCGCGGCATAAACAGCGTACAGCAGTCGGGAGCGGCCTCAGTCGAGATATCGAACGTACCGATCTCCTCGGCGCGCGCGATGATCTCCTGCTTGTCCGAACCGATGAGAGGACGGAACACGGGGATCTTCACGGCCTCGTTGACGGCCATGATGTTCTCAAGCGTTTGGGAGGCAACCTGCCCAAGCGATTCACCCGTAACGATGGCCTTGGCGCCCTCGATGTGTGCAATGCGCTCGGCAACCGAATACATAATGCGGCGATACATGATCACGCGCAGGTTGCTGGGACAGGTGACCGAAATCTCACGCTGACAGTCGCCAAACGGCACAACGTACAGGCGGCCGATCTGGACACCCGGCTCAAGCGCACGGATGATGTCCTGCACCAAATACTCGCTCGTATCGGGCGTCTGCGGACGACCGGAGAAATGTACCGGCACGCACACCGCACCGCGACGCGCGAGCATCCAAGTCGCCACCGGAGAATCGATACCCGACGACAGCAGCGTCACGACCTTGCCGGCAGAACCCACCGGCAGACCGCCCACGCCGCGCTCGGAGCGCGCGTACACATAAACGCTACCCTGAACCACAAGTACATGCACCATGGCATCGGGGTCGTGCATTTGAACCTTTTTATCGGGGAAGGCCTCGCACAGCACCTCGCCCACCTGACGATTGATATCAATCGAGGTGAGCTCATAGTCAGTATTGGAGCGCTTGGCGTGCACCTTAAACGAATCGAAAGGACCAAACTCGCGCAGCGCCTTGACGGCGGCGGCACAGTACTCCTGCGGGTCGCGGTTAGTGTGATACGCCAAAGACACACGAGCAACGCCGGGAACGGTGCGAATGACACGCGCCGCCTCATCGGCCTGATGCTCGTTAAAGGTCACGAGGATATAACCGGAAATTCGAGACACGGCATTCACGGAAAAGGCGGCCAAGGCCGCCTTGATGTTATCCATGAGGATATGCTCAAAATGTGCGCGGTTCTTGCCCTTCAGTCCAACCTCGTGATAGTGGACCAGACAGACGCGAGCTGCCATTTAGGCTTCAGCAACCTTGTGGCCGAGCGCCTTCTCGTAACGGGCCTCGTCGTAAGAGATGTCGCCATCGACAATCTCGTCCATAGCCATCGAGATGGTATCGGCACCGGAAAGCCCGATGGTGATGTCATCGACATCCTGGACGGCAAGCACGCGGTTGTGCTGGCCACGCAGCATGCTATTGATGTCGCAGGCGCGCTTGGAGGCAAGCGAAGCGAGCAGGAAGCGGTTGTGATCGGTCTTCTCCAGAAGATCGTCAATGCAAGGCTTTACAACGGACACGGACCTCAGATCCTTTCATGCATATCGAGAACGCGAACGAGCTCATCGGTCGCGCGGTCGAGATCGTCATTTACCACGGCGTCGTCGTAGCGGTCGGCAAGGGCAAGCTCATCGGCGGCGTTTGCCATACGCAGCTCAATCGTCTCGGGCGTCTCGGTACCGCGACCGACTAGACGCTCGCGGAGTACCTCAAGCGAAGGCGGCTTGATAAAGATCAGCACGGCCTCGGGGAAACGCTCCTTCACCTGCAGGGCACCCTGGACATCGATCTCCAAGATGAGAGACGAACCAGAGGCGAGCTTGGACTGAACCTCGCTCACCAACGTGCCGTAGCAGTTACCGTGGACCTCGGCCCACTCAACAAACTCACCGTTTGCCACGCGGCGGTCGAACTCCTCACGCGTCAGGAAAAAGTAATTGACGCCATCGACCTCGCCTTTGCGTGGGGCTCGCGTGGTAGCCGAAACCGTCAGGCCCAGGTTAGAGCGACGCTCGCGAACACGAGTGACGAGCGTACCCTTGCCTGCGCCTGACGGCCCAGAAATCACAAAGAGCTTGGAATCCTGAGCGCTCACTTATTTGGTCAGCTGCTCGAGGAGCTGCTCGCGCTGACGGACGCCGAGGCCCTGGACGCGACGGGTAGCGGAGATACCGAGCTCCTCCATGATCTTGGCGGCCTTGGCCTTGCCATAACCAGGGAGAGACTCGATGAGGGTGGAAACCTTCATGCGGGAAGCGATGGGGTCATCGGAGTTGAGCACGGACTCGAGGGACTTCTCGCCCTTCTTGATCTGCTCGCGAAGCTCAGCGCGGGCGTGACGTGCGGCAGCAGCCTTCTCAAGAGCCTGCTTGCGCTGCTCATCGGTAAGCTGAGGGAGTGCCATTCGTACCTCCAAAAAGTTGGGTTATATCTGATTCAATAATTGGCATTTTAGCACGTAGAACGTACAAAATGCCCAATCGCGGCTCCATAGGTTAGACGATACCCGCAAAAAGTGCAATATACTGCGCCCAAAGTTAAGCCCCTGACCTGCGATTCCACACAAAGGATGGGAAAGTTTACGCAGGCACAGGGGCTATTTTGTGCTAATGAGACCCAAAAGTGGTGACTTAGGGGAATCTTTTAGGCGACGTTTTCGACCAGCTCAGCGACAATAGCGTCAAAGGCGGCAACCGGATCGTCGGCGCCGGTGATGGGACGGCCCACCACAATGTGGCTTGCGCCACGCTCGATAGCCTGGGAAGGCGTCGCCACGCGGGACTGGTCACCAAGGGCGGCACCCACCGGACGCACACCCGGAGTCACGATCAGGGCATCGGGACCCAGCAGCTCACGCATGTCGTGAGCCTCCATCGGCGAGCACACGATACCGTCGATGCCGTTGGCCTGAGCGAGCTTTGCCAGGCGGGCGGCCTCCTCGGCCACGGGCGACTCGACGCCGATCTCGCTCAAGGCATCCTGGTTCATGCTCGTGAGCACGGTGATGGCGACGAGCTTGGCGCGGTCCTCGCGCGCCTCCTCGGCGCCCTCGCGGCAGGCAGCGAGCATGGCGCCCGAACCCAAGCCGTGGACCGAAAGCAGATCGGCACCGGCAAGCGAGGCCGAGCGGGCGGCACCGCGAACCTGATGCGGAATATCATGAAACTTAAGGTCAAGAAAGACCTTAAAGCCCAGGTCCTTAAAGGTCTTGACGATCTGGGGACCCTCGGCGTAATAGAGCGTCATGCCAACCTTGAGCCAGGCGGCATGGCCCGAAAGCTCGTGGGCAAGCTCGAGCGCACGCTCACGGTCGCAGTCGAGGGCGACGATAACACGGTCGCGGGCATCGGTCTCTAGCATTCGAACGCACCTACCAGTTCGTTGATGTCCTTCACGCCCTGAGACTCGGCCCAGGTCTCGAGCTCGTGCGCGATCTTGAGCGAAGCGCACGGATCGACGAAGTTGGCCATGCCGACCGACACGCAGGTGGCGCCGGCCAGGATAAACTCGGCCGCGTCTTCGCCGGTCATGACACCGCCGACACCGTTGATGGGGATATCGACGGCCTGGGCAACCTCCCAGACCATGCGCACGGCGATGTGGTGGCACAGTGGGCCCGAAAGGCCGCCCTTGGGCTTGGCCACGCGGGACTTGCGGGTATGGACGTCGATGGCCATGCCCTGGATGGAGTTGATGACCGAAAGGCCGTCGGCGCCGGCGGCCTCGAAGGCCTTGGCGATCTCGGCGACGTTGACCGGCGCCATCTTCACGAACAGCGGCTTATCGGTCACCTTGCGACAGGCAGCCATAACGGAAGAGGCGCCCTCGGGCGTGGAGCCCATGGCGGCACCGCCGGCGGCGATATTGGGGCAGCTCACGTTGATCTCGTAGCCGGCAGCCCAGGGGCACAGCTCGACATACATCTCGAGTGCGCGGACAAACTCGTCAACGGAGTGGCCGGCAACCTGACAGATGACCTGGCAGCCGTCCTTGGAGAGCTGCTCGAGCCACGGACCGGACTCGCGAGCAAAGGCGGCCACGCCGGGGTTCTGAAGGCCCACGGAGTTGATCATACCGCCGGGGATCTCGGCCATGCGGGGCGCGGGGTTGCCGGGCCAGGGCTCGGCAGCGCAACCCTTGGTGGTGATGGCGCCCAGCTGGGAAACATCAAAGAAGTTCTGGAACTGCCAACCGTAGCCAAAGGTACCGGCTGCAGTGTTGATGGGGTTCTGCATCTTGACGCCGCCGAAATCGACGGCCATGTTCACGGTACCCACTAGAAGACCACCACCTTGGAAGCATCGAACACGGGGCCGCACATGCAAGCACCCTTCATACCGTCGACCGTCTCGACATTGCAGGTGTTGCAGGCGCCAAAGCCACAGCTCATCATGCGCTCGAGCGACACCTCGCAGTACACACCGGCCTCGGCGGCAGCGGCGGCGACCTTCTTCATCATGACGGCGACGTAGTCGTAGCCGCCCTCGCCGAGCAGCTCGGCTGCCGGGTCGGTGCAAAAACCGTGCGTGCCGAGCGTGCCATCGTCGGTGCACACGTTAACCGTGGCGCCCAGCGCGCGGAACTCGTCGATGCCCACGGCCTTGGAAGCGGTGCCAAAGCCCAGGCACACGTCCACATCAACACTCTGCTCGGCAAGCATGCCGGCAAGGCACAGCACAGGCGGAACGCCGATGCCACCGGCGACGAGCAGGGCCTTCCTGGTGCCCTCGGGTACCATCCAGGCACGG
>CAJLLB010000062.1 GCA_905207425.1 uncultured Collinsella sp. | reverse complement strand
GGTGTCCAGTAGCATGTCGTTGTCCCGCTGGTGGAGGCCGATGGAGGGCTCGTCCAGAATATAGAGCACGCCCATGAGACCCGCGCCGATCTGCGTTGCCAGTCGAATACGCTGCGCCTCGCCACCGGAAAGCGTCGCCGAAGCACGATCGAGCGTCAGATAGTCGAGTCCAACATCGACCAGAAAACGCAAGCGCTCCAGGATTTCCTTGACGATACGGCCGCCGATAAACTGTTGGCGCTCGGTGAGTTCCAGGCCCTCAAAAAACTCGAGCGATTCACGGCACGACAGGCAACAAACCTCGTAAATGGACTTGCCGCCCACGGTGACGGCAAGCATCTCGGGACGCAGGCGAGCACCGTGACAGCTCGAGCACGGCTCCTCGCGAATGTACTTCTCCAGGCGCGCCTTGGTGTTCTCGTTCGTCGTCTCGGTATAGCGTTCGTACAGGATGTTGCGAACGCCCGAAAACTTGGTATCCCACTGGCTGCGACGCCCATCGAGCTTTTGATAGTCGACCGAAATCTTCGTGTCGCCCATGCCATCCAAAAACGCACGACGCACGCGAGGGGGCAAGTCCCCCCACGGCGTATCGGCGCTCACCTTAAAGTGTTTGCAGACCGCAGCAAAAATCTGCGGATAGTAGTTCGAATTGCCAAACAGGCTACCAAAGACTCCGTCGGCAATGGACTTCGAGGGGTCCTCGATCAGCGCCTCGGCATCAACGGTTTTCTTAAAGCCCAGGCCGTCGCACTCAGGACATGCGCCATAGGGAGCGTTGAACGAAAAGTCGCGGGGTTGTAGGTCGTCGATGGAGTGCCCGTGCTCCGGGCATGCCAGAGCCAACGAATACTCCAGTAGCTCGCCCTCGGTCCCCTCGGGAGCATCGCGATCGGGCAGCATGTATACGTTCACATTACCGTGCGCCAAGGCAGTCGCCTGTTCAACAGACTCGGCGATACGGCCCAGAGAATTCTCACGGATCACGATGCGGTCGACTACGACCTCGATATCGTGTTTGAACTTCTTGTCCAGATCGATCGGATCATCGAGCGAGCGCACTTCGCCGTCGACACGCACGCGGCTAAAGCCCTCGGCGCGAAGGTCCTCAAACAGTTTGGTGTACTCGCCTTTTCGCCCGCGCACCACCGGTGCCAGCACAAACGCGCGGCGACCCTCCCCCGCCGCCAAGACTTTGTCGGCAACCTGGTCGGTCGTCTGGCGCTCAATGACGCGGCCGCATTCGGGACAGTGCGGGGTGCCCACACGGGCGAACAGCAGGCGCAGATAGTCATAAATCTCGGTTACGGTGCCAACCGTCGAACGAGGGTTTTTAGACGTCGTCTTTTGGTCGATCGACACCGCCGGCGAAAGGCCGTCGATTGAATCCAAGTCGGGTTTGTCCATCTGGCCCAAGAACTGGCGCGCATAGCTCGAAAGACTCTCGACGTATCGACGCTGGCCCTCGGCATAGATAGTGTCAAATGCCAGCGAACTCTTGCCCGAGCCAGAAAGACCGGTAATGACCACGAGTTGGTCACGCGGAATGGAAACATCGATATCACGGAGGTTGTGCTCACGAGCGCCGCGAATAACGATAGAAGAATCAGACATGGAAGCTCCTTGCCTCCTATTGCATCGAATCATACTGTCGATGAGTTTAGCGCACTCGACGCGCACAGATGTTCGTAATACAAGATTCGCAGACCTTTAGCTTTGCGTATCGGGTGCTTTGTTTCTCGAAATGCCGTGGAAAGGTTACAGTAATCTACTACTGAACTTAATTTGCTGTAACAGAGGAACGTCCATGACCGAAGATATCCCCCTTGAAATCACTTCGAGCGACATGGCCAATCTGCCCATATTCATCGCCGTCCTTATCGTGGCCACCGTCGTCGTGCGCGTGTATTTTTCAATCAAACACAATGAAAAGCCGCCCATTGCCCGCGTCTTTTGGTGCGCGACGCTCCTCATCCCGCTCGGCATGGTAGCTGCATGGATTACGAATCAATTGCTCGTAAATGAGGACAATTCCCTATGGGTCCTTTCTTATTCGGCGCTCGGTGCTACCGCCGTCATACTTCTTGTCGAGCCCTTGGTTTCGGGACTTATCGACCAAACCGATCTTGCGACGGGAACGGTTGCCTGTATTTGCCGTGACATCCTTGTCATCGCCGCTGTTTCAGCGCTCTCGTTCGTTTCACTCGAAATTGCCTGTAACGAAACGTTCTATCGCATTCCCGCCAACTCATTCGGGTTTTCCGTCGGGCTGCTCGCGACGGTTCTGCTCTCCCTTTATTTGCTGGGACAGCGTCATGGAGGCGTCATGGCCCTCGTGCCCGTCGCCTGTTGCATCCTTGGCATTGCCGAGCACTTCGTCATAACGTTTAAAGGCGAGGCCATCCTGCCAAGCGATATCTTGGCCCTTGGCACCGCAATGGAAGTGAGCGAGGGATACGAGTTTACCTTTACCGCCGGAATCGTAACCTCTCTAGCCCTGCTGGAGATTTCCCTGGGGCTTCTTTCGCTTATCCGACCGAGAAAGCTCCGTACGCCCACCCATGTCTTCCCCGCAATCGCCGCTAACCTCTGCGCTTTTCTGCTAGTGACCGTTGTGGGGCTCTCGGGCTTTTCCAGCATCGACTTGGAGCAGGCGCTGAATTTTGGATTTGACCGTTGGCAGCCCATCACCACGTATGCGTCTCAGGGTTTTATCACTTCGTTCACCGAAATGGTCAACGAGTTGCCCATTGAGAAGCCCGAAGACTATACGCCCGATGAGGCGCAGAGCATCGAGCAGGAGCTCGCCGCCACCTACGACAGCACGTATGGCTCGAGCGAGCAGCGCGCGGCGGCCGTTGCCCAGTTCAATGAAATCAAGCCGACGATTGTTGCCGTCATGAATGAGAGTTTTAGCGACCTTTCGTGCTTTGAGCAGCTCCAGGCGGCCGGGTACACCGGCCCCGCATTCTACAACTCGCTTCCCGACACACTTGTTCGCGGCACCATGCTCGCTTCGGTCGCCGGTGGCGGAACGGCGAACTCCGAATTCGAATTTTTGACCGGAGCGACAACGGCCTTTGTCGGATTAGGCAAAATCCCCTATCAGCTGTATCAGATGAATGGCGTCAACAGCCTGGCAAAGGACCTTAAAGAGCTTGGGTATACCGCTACGGCTATGCACCCGCAAAACCCCGTCAACTACCATCGAGATAAAATCTATCAGCAGCTGGGCTTTGGAGACTTTCTTTCAATCGGCGATTTCGAAGGTGCGTCCTATTACCATGCCGGCGTATGCGACTACGTCACCTACGACAAGATACTCGACCTGCTTAGAACCGACGAAGCCCCGCAGTTCATCTTTGACGTCACGATGCAAAATCACGGCGGCTACGACTATGGCACCGTTCCCGCCGAAGAGCTGACAAACTATTGGGTCGAGGGAGCCAGCGAGGGCGCCAATAGCGCGCTCAACACCTATCTCACCTGCATCAACGCATCCGACCGGGACCTCGAGTACTTTATCAACGAGCTCCGCAATATCGGCAGACCGGTTGTTCTTGTCTTTTTTGGCGACCATCAGCCGAGCGCCGCAACGACTCTCAACGACGAGCTGTACCCTCAGGAAGATACGGCAAGCCACGCTTTCCGTGTCTATCAGTCAACCTATTTCGTCTGGGCTAACTATGAAATCGCCGGCAATACCGAGCTCAACGTCTACGACACCGTCGGGGCAAACGAGATTGCAGCCATTACCCTTAATAAGATCGGCGCCCCGCTCACCGACTATCAAAAGGCCCTGCTTGCAACAAGGTCAGATGTGCCCACCATCAATGTCGCCGGCTATCTCGGTGCCGACGGGCTGCGCTACAACTTGGAATCTGAAGACAGCCCATACACCTCGACGATCGACAAGCTGCAGCGCATGCAATACCTCGAGTTCGCCAGCAAAGTTCAGTAAGCCCGCCCATTCGCTTGGGCCCATCGTATTGCAAGCACGCTCGGTCCAAATGCATCGCAAATGACTCCCGCTCGCAAACGAGGGTACAATGACGCTCGTGTCACATCACGGGGCTCCGGCCCCAACATATACAAAGGAGTCATACATGGGTTGCGAGCACGCACAGGCCGCCGGCGGACAAACGTCGCCGTCGCAATTTGAGGAGAACACGCTGTCCGAGGTCAAACGCGTCATCGCCGTGCTTTCCGGCAAGGGCGGTGTCGGCAAGTCGTTTGTCACCGGTGCCATCGCCACCGAGCTTGCCCGTCACGGCCACAAGGTCGGCGTCCTCGATGCCGACATCACCGGTCCCTCTATCCCCAAGATGTTCGGCATGAGCGGACGCCACGTCCATGCCCTTGGCAACCTCATGCTGCCCGAAATCTCCGAGCACGGCGTCAAGGTCATGAGCTCCAACCTTCTGCTCCAAAACGAGACCGACCCCGTCCTTTGGCGCGGTCCGGTCATCGCAGGCGCCATTAGGCAGTTCTGGAGCGAGACCTCGTGGGGCCCCATCGACTACCTGCTGGTCGACATGCCTCCGGGAACAGGCGACGTCGCGCTCACCGTCTTCCAGTCGCTGCCCGTCGACGGCATCGTCATCGTCACGAGCCCGCAGGACCTGGTCTCGATGATCGTCGCCAAGGCGGTCAACATGGCCGAGAAGATGAACGTCCCCATTCTGGGCATCGTCGAGAACATGAGCTATATCGAGTGCCCCGACTGCGGCAAGAAGATCGAGGTCTTTGGCAAAAGCAAGCTCCCCGAGGTCGCAGAGCGCTATAACCTCGACATCTTGGGCACGCTTCCCATTAATCCGGCACTCGCCGAGGCCTGCGATAAGGGCGAGGTTGAGACCGCGCTGCCCGATGGCATGTTGCCCAAGGCAGTCTCTGCCGTCGAGGCTATTACCCCGCACGAGACCGACGAGGCCTAAGTGAACACGAGCGCCTTCTATGACGTCCTGGTAATCGGCGGCGGGGCTTCAGGCCCGCCATTACGGCCGCACGTGCTGGCAAAAGCGTCTGCATCGTTGAGCGCGATGTCGCCTGCGGCCTAAAGCTCCTTGCGACCGGTAACGGCCGCTGCAACCTCTCCAACGAATCGATTGATCCTCAGCGGTATAACCACCCCGCATTCGTCGAATCTGTCATGGGCCCCCAACCCGAACAAGAGCTTATGGGTTTCTTCTCCTCGCTGGGCATCATGACAACCTCCGAGGAAGGCCGGCTATACCCGCGCTCCCTTCGCGCAGAATCGGTGCGCGACGCGCTTCTCAACGTTTGCGACCGCCTAGGTATTACCTTAATCTGCGGAGCCAACGTTGCCTCGGCGCACAAAGCTTCCGAAGGCTGGACACTCCAAATAGACCGTCCAGCGCGGGCGCTCAAGGCAAAAAAGCACGACGACCGAAAAACGGAGCTCCGCTCGCTTCGGAAAGCGCTCGCCGATGTCCCTCGCAAGAACGAGGCCCTGGAGGCACATGCCGTAATTATCGCCACGGGTGGCAACCCCACCGGTATCGCCGATACGTTTAGCCTCCCCCTCACTTCGCTGCGCCCCATCCTCTGCCCCGTATCGGCAACGGTCGTCGGCGATCGGGCGGCACTCAAGACGTTGGACGGCCTGCGCGTCCGCGCCCGCTTGACGCTCGCCCGCAATCATAATGAGCTCTGGCACGAAGACGGTGAAGTCCTGTTTCGAGCCTTCGGCATCTCGGGCGTCGCTGTCTTCAACCTCTCCCGTCGTATCCAGCGCGGTGATACGATCCTGCTCGACGTTTTCCCCGACCTCTCCAAAGACGAGCTGCTCGATATGCTCAACCGGCGCGTTGAGCTGCTCGGCGGCTTTTCGCCCCGCGATCCCCGTTGGCTCGACGGCATGCTCGCCCCGCAACTCTCCCGCGTCGTCTGCACGGCGTTCGAGCAGTGCCATCCAGGCTCCAACGATGTCATCCACCTGGTCTCGATCCTCAAGCACTTTAAGTTGCTCGTTGAGGGAACAGCCGAGGAGCGCTCGGCACAGGTCACGCGTGGTGGCGTATCTGTCGAGAGTATCTCAACACCCAGTCTACGCGCGCGCAGCGTTGTCGACGCCCCGCTTTACGTCTGCGGCGAAGCGCTCGACATCGACGCCGATTGCGGAGGCTTTAACCTTGCGTGGGCATGGCTCTCGGGCATTCGCGCTGCAAGCAGCCTGTAGCCGCGCAGTCTATAATCAAAAACGCATTCGGGCCGTCTGGGATACCGGACGGCCTCTTTCTTGCCTCTAAGGAGACCTCGATGATCGAAATCACCCAAGTCAACGCTTCGCTCGATGAAGCCGGCGATGAAAATGCCTGCCTCATTGTTGGCAAGCGAGTCGCCAAGCGCGTCCTACGTTGCAAAGACTCCGAGATCAAGTCCATCGAGCTCCACCGCAAGTCAATCGACGCTCGCAAAAAACGAGACGTCCATTTTATCCTGAGCTTTCGTGTTGAGCTGACCAGTCCCCACCTCGAGCGAGAAGCGGTCGACAGCGTTTCCGAACGTGACCGCTCGCTCGTACGCGCGATAGAAGACGATGAGCCTTCATTCCCCTCCCCCATTTCCGACGCATCCAAAGAGCGCCCCGTCGTTGTCGGCGCCGGATGCGCCGGCCTTTTCGCTGCGCTCACGCTCGCCGAAGCAGGTCTTAAGCCCTTGCTTATCGAGCGCGGCGACCCGGCATTTCGCCGCTCGCAGGCGATCGACCTCTTTCTAAAGGAGCGCATCCTCGACCCCGAGAGCAATATTCAGTTTGGTCTGGGCGGCGCGGGGACCTTCTCGGACGGCAAGCTCAATACGGGAACAAAAAATCCCGCCCATCGCCTTATCCTCGAAACCTTCGTCGAGGCGGGTGCGCCCCGCGATATTCTGTGGGATGCCAAGCCGCACATTGGCTCCGACATCCTTCCTAAGGTTGTCACCGCTATATCCCAGCGCACCGAGCAGCTCGGAGGTGTCGTCCGTTATCGAACGAAGCTCGTCGACATTCGCACCGACGCGTCTGGCGCCATCACCGGTATCGATGTCCAATCGTCCCAAGACGCCGCTTACGAGCCAATCGAAACAAAGCACCTCATCCTCGCCTGTGGGCATTCTGCTCGCGATATTTTTGAGCTCCTTAAGGACCACAACGTGGCCCTCGCACAAAAGACCTTTGCCATGGGCGTTCGCATCGAGCATCCGCAGCGCGACATCGACCGAGCCCAATATGGAGCCTTGGCGGGACATCCTGCCCTCGGAGCAGCCCCCTACAAGCTCGTCGCCCATCTTCCCAACGGCCGCAGCGTGTTCTCGTTTTGCATGTGCCCCGGCGGGCAGGTTGTCGCCGCCTCTTCCGAGCAGGGCCACCTGTGCGTCAACGGCGCCAGCCTCAATGCCCGCGACGGACGCAACGCAAACGCCGCCCTGCTCGTTAACGTCACGCCTGAGGACCTTCCCAACGATGACCCGCTCGCCGGCATCGAGCTCCAGCGCGCCTGCGAGGCGGCCGCCTATCGCCTGGGCGGTTCCAACTGGAACGCACCGGCACAACTCGTCGGAGATTTCCTCGCAGGACGCGCCAGCAAGGCGCCCGGAAAGGTAAAGCCCACCTATCCGCTCGGTGTGACCTGGACGGCAATTGACGAAGCCCTGCCGCAGCATATCGTCGAGTCGCTCCGCCTGGGACTTCCCCTACTCGGAAAAAAGCTACGAGGCTACGACCGTCCCGATGCCGTTCTTACCGGCGTGGAGACTCGTTCGAGCTCACCGGTCACTGTCACCCGAGACCGAACGTGCCATGCCGTGTCGACCCCGGGCCTCTACCCTTGTGGTGAGGGAGCTGGATATGCCGGCGGCATCATGAGCGCGGCCACCGACGGCATCCGTTGTGCCGAAGCCCTGATCGCGGACCTCTAACGCACGAATTCCAGCGCGCAAAAGACACAGGCCCCGAGCTCCACAGGGAACTCGGGGCCTGTTCGCTATTTCTTAAACCGTGCACCCTGGCGTTTTCTGCCCGATGCGAACGTGGAACCCTTGCGGGCCTGCGAGCGTAAGCGCTCGATCGTCTCGTCCTCAGACGCACCCTCGAGCATCGCCCGAATCTGAACGACGGCATCGCGCAGGCGCGCCGCCTCCTCAAAGTCCATAGCGGCAGAAGCGTTACGCATATCCTCTTCCATGGTTTCGACGATCCGCACAAGCTCGTCATGCGGCAGTTCTTCCAACTGCTCCGCAAGTGTCTGCTCGGGCGCCACCGTTTCCGGCACACCGCCCTCGCCCGACTCATCGGGCGTATAGAATGCGCCATGGCCAAGAGAGTCGCCCTTCGAGCGTCCCTTGGAGCCCACAGTTTTTTCGGCCTCGGCAATAAAACTTGAGATGTCGTTGATGGCCTTGCGCACTGTCTTGGGCACAATGCCATGTTCTTCGTTATATGCCATCTGAATCTCGCGACGGCGCTGCGTCTCCTCGATGGCCTCTTTCATCGAATCGGTCACAACGTCTGCATACATGATGACTTCACCATCGGCGTTACGGGCCGCACGGCCAATCGTCTGAATCAGCGAACGGCGGTTGCGCAAGAAGCCTTCCTTATCGGCATCGAGAATTGCCACCAGTGAGACCTCGGGGAGATCCAAGCCCTCGCGAAGCAGGTTGATGCCAACGAGAACATCGATCTTGCCCTCGCGCAGCGTTCGCAGGATCTCGACACGGTCCATTGTCGCCGTATCAGAGTGCATGTAATTGACCTTAATGCCTGCGTCGAGCAGATGGTCGGTCAGGTCCTCGGCCATGCGCTTGGTCAACGTGGTCACCAGCACGCGCTCCTTGCGGGCAACGCGCTCGCGAATCTCGTCCTCAAGATCGTCAATCTGGCCGCGAACTGGACGCACGTCAATCTTGGGGTCGAGCAGGCCAGTCGGACGAATAATCTGCTCCACATCGTTTTGGCTCACCCGCAGCTCGTAGTCGCCCGGCGTGGCCGAAACATAGATAAACTGGGGTATCCTTGCCTCAAACTCATCGAAACGAAGCGGGCGGTTATCGAGCGCCGAGGGCAGGCGAAAACCGTGTTCCACCAGCGTCACCTTACGCGAGCGGTCACCTTCGTGCATGCCGCGAATCTGCGGCACCGTCACATGGCTCTCATCGATGATGCAGAGCATATCCTTGGGAAAGTAATCGATTAGGGTAAACGGCGGCTCACCCGGCTTGCGACCGTCCAGATGACGCGAGTAGTTCTCGATGCCGTTGCAAAAGCCCATCGTCTCGAGCATCTCAAGATCATAATCGGTGCGCTGCTGCAGACGCTGCGCCTCGAGCAACTTGTCGGTCGCCTTGAGCTCCGCCACGCGCTTCTCGCACTCTTCGCTGATCGATTTCAGAGCCGCCTTGACCTTCGGCTTCTCGGTCACGTAGTGCGATGCCGGCCATACAGGGATGGCCTCGTACTCACGAAGCATCTCACCGGTGACCTCATCGATCTCGGCAATCAGCTCGACCTCGTCGCCAAAGAACTCAAACCGCAACGGATGCTCGGCATAAGGCGGATACACGTCGACAACATCGCCGCGCACGCGGAACGTGCCGCGTGCCAGGTCATAGTCATTGCGATCATATTGAATGTCGATAAGTGCATGGATAAAGTCATCGCGCTCGAGCGGCACCTTCTTGTCGACGTTTGGAGCCAGACCTGCATAGTCCTCAGGAGAGCCAATGCCATAGATACACGAGACCGATGCGACAACGATCACATCGCGTCGAGAGAGCAGCGATGCGGTCGCCTGATGTCGCAGCATCTCAACCTCTTCGTTAATCGAGGAGTCTTTCTCGATATATGTATCGCTTTGCGGCACATACGCCTCGGGCTGATAGTAGTCGTAGTACGAGACGAAGTAGACCACAGCGTTGTTGGGAAAGAACTCTTTGAGCTCGCTCGCAAGCTGAGCGGCGAGCGTTTTATTCGGAGCCATGACCAGCGTCGGCTTTCCCAGGGCCTCAATAGTCTTTGCCATCGTGAAGGTCTTGCCCGAACCAGTCACGCCCAGCAAAACCTGATAGCGGTCTCCGTCCCTCACACACTGCACAAGCGACTCAATGGCTTTAGGCTGAGAGCCTGCAGGGTCATAGGGAGACACGACCTTAAACGGCACGTCAGAGCCTTCAACGCCAAAGCGCTTAAGTTCACCACCAACGCGTTCTACTTCAAATTCCGCCATGGATACTCCTAACTCATATATCTGCAGTATACGCAGGCGGCAGGCATAGTCCTATACGAACCGATCGGGATAGAGGGTTTTGTAGCGAACCCAGGCATTATTGACACGAATCAGATACGCCTGCGTCTCGGGAAAGGTGATTGCATTATGAAGCGACGTACTCTGCTGCGCCCATCCGTCGACATTGCCCATGCCGGCGTTATAGGCGGCAATGGCACTGTCAGTCGACCCGTTAAAATACGCTAGAAGATACGAAAGATACGCACAGCCAAACTCGATATTCGTAGCCGGATCGTTAAGGTTGTCGGCCGAATACTCGCCACCGTCGACAAGGCCCTTGGCGATCATATCCTGGGCAGTCTCGGGCATCAGCTGCATCAATCCCTGAGCACCCTGATTCGACTCGGCCTCGGGATCCCAATTCGATTCAGACTTAATGACAGCGCACACCAGATACGGATCCAGATTATGCGAAATACTGGATTGCTTTACATACGCCTCGTAGTCAATCGGATACAGCGGCTTAAAGAAAGCGGCAGGAGCATATGAGTAAACGAATGAGATAAGGCCGAAGGCAAAAACGGCAGCCAGCGGTATAAGGCGATACCACGTAAGGAAACGTGTCTTAGGCATCGGCCTCCTCCTTATCCGCTACATCCCCGAACCCATGGCGTGAAAGCCATGCGTCCAGTTGTTCAAAGAGCGAGTTATCGTCTGCCGCATTGTCAATCACAGTTGTAGCGAGATTGCACAGCGCAGACTCTTCGGGCTGGCAAGCAGAACGGGCATCAAAATCAGATGGCTCCATGCCACGTTGAATAGCGCGCTCGCGACGAACTGACAAAGGGGCGCTGATGACCAAAATTTCATCAGCCAAGCCAAATGCATCCTCAAAACCAGTCGGAGCAGAAACCTCGACCACCGCAAAAGGATAACGGGGAGATGAAACCGTACAACAAACCGGATCGAGAATCCTAAGCGAAAGCTGTTCAATCAGAATGGGATGCACGATGTCATTGAGCCGTGCGACCGAATCAGGAGAAGCGAAAGCTCGAGAAGCGAGGATGCCGCGGCGAATGCCGCCTTCCTCATCCAAAATGTCCCAACCGAATTCATCCGCGAGTGTATTGACGATATCAGAGCCCGGCACATACAGCGATTTTGCAAGCTCATCCAGATCGATAAGCATAGCGCCACGAGATTCGAAATAGCGGCAGGCAGTTGACTTACCCGAAGCAATATTGCCCAAGACAAATACGGTAAACATCAAGCCCTCCCTAACGCCAATGCGAGTAATTATCGCTCAAATACACTAGATGGACTCAAAATACAGCCAAACAGTAAGAGCACATACGGGGGAGCTAGGTCCCAAAGTACAACGTATATACAACGAAAAAAGGGGGAGGCCGCGAGGCCTCCCCCTTC
>CAJLLB010000061.1 GCA_905207425.1 uncultured Collinsella sp. | reverse complement strand
CCGCCGCTGTCGCCGACGCCCCGGCAAGCTTTAAGGTCACCTTTATCGACGAGCTCTACCGCGCAACCGCCCAGGACATCGCCAACAACCAGCTCGACCTCGAGGAGGCATAGGCCATGTCCGAGCCCGCAACCAATGCCGGCATGAATACGCTCGTCGCCGTGGCCATCGCCCCGTGCGGCACCGGCGATGAGCTGTCCGCCGAGGTCGCCGAGGTCGTGCGCGTCATTCGCGAGAGCGGCCTTCCCAACCGCACCACCTCGATGTTCACCGAGATCGAGGGCGACTGGGACGAGGTCATGCAGGTCGTGCGCGACGCAACCTTTGTGTTGGCGAGCAAGGGCATCCGCACCGAAGTCGTGCTCAAAGCCGATATTCGACCCGGATTTACCGACACCATGACCGGCAAGCTCGAGCGCATGGAAGCTCAGATCAAAAAGCAGGAGGAAACACGATGAGTATCCGCGACAACCTTGATATCTCGGCCTATCTGGTGCTCGGCCCCGAAAACACGCTCGGGCGCCCCGTGGGCGATGTGGTGGCCCAGGCACTCGACGCCGGCTTTACCTGCATCCAGGTGCGCTCCAAGGTGGCAAGCGCCCGCGAGATCATTGCGCTGACCGGCGACGCCGCGCAGGCAATCGCACAGGCCGGCAAGACCGGTCAGGTCGCTTTGCTGATTGACGACCGCCTGGACTGCGTACTCGCCGCGCGCGAGCAGGGCATTGCTGTCGACGGCGTGCACGTGGGTCAGAGCGACATTCCCGTCGAGGTCTGTCGCAAGCTGCTGGGGCCCAACGCCATCGTGGGCCTTTCCGCCCGTTGCGAGGAGATGCTCGAGTACGTCAAGACCGCCGACATGAGCCTAGTCGACTACCTGGGCATCGGCCCACTCCACGAGACCGAGACCAAGCGCGACTGCGGACGCGCGGCCGACGGCTCTATCATCACCAAGAGCTTTGAGGACCTGGCCGCTCTCCACGCGGCAAGCCCCGTGCCCATCGTGGTGGGCGGCGGCGTCAAGACGGCCGACCTGCCACAGCTCAAGGCCACCGGCGTCGACGGCTTTTTCGTGGTGAGCGCCGTCTGCGGCGCCGATGACCCCTACGCCGCGGCTAAGGAGCTCGTCGACACCTGGCAGCAGGCGTAAGTCTAGGCCGAGCAGCTGATTCGCAGCCTCATATCTTCAGCAATGGAAAGCGCATCCCAGTTTGAGCCTCCATTCCGGGATGCGCTTTCCGCCGAGATGGCGGCAGCAGCCTCTACCCTGCCAGATATGCCTCCAGTGCCGGCAAGGTCGCCTCCGCATCGCGGCGACCAATCTGGTAGATGCGCTCAAGTTCATCGGGCTCGCGACACAGCGACGGCACCTTCACCGATTCGCTCGGACGCACCACAAAGATCTCGCCGGCAGCCTCGCGACGTGCCAGGTCATCGAGCGTGGCATTGTAGACCTCATGCCGGTGCTCAAGCGCTGCGACAAACTCCGGATAGTGGCGGAACACGCGCCGCAGCATGGGCATCACGCTGTTGGGCTGCTTCACAAAGCCCGCCGGCTGCGTGAGTACCACGATATTGCGGTCATACCCCTGCGCAAACAGCCACGCGCTGGGAATAGAATCAGCCACGCCACCATCCAGATACTTATGCCCGTCAATAGCAACGGGACGCGTCGCCACGGGAATTGCCGACGACGCCCGAATCCACTCGATATCGCGCTCGTCGCCATACGGCAGATCGTGATAGACGGCCTTGCCCGTCTCGATATCGGTACACACGCACGTAAATCGCATGGGACAGGTGCGATACGCCTCCAAGTCGATGGGATCGCGCTCGATAGGCACCTCGTGATAAGCAAAGTCGGCATTGTACATATCGCCGGTTCGCAGCCAGCTGGTCACGCTCGCATAGCGCTTGTCGGCGCAATAGGCCTTGTTATAGCGAATGGCGCGGCCGATCTGGCGCGATTTAAAGTTGTAGCCAAACGCCGCGCCCGCCGAGACGCCCACCATATGGTCGCAGGTCAAACCGTGCTCCATCCATACATCGAGCACGCCCGCTGTATACATACCGCGGTAGCCGCCTCCCTCGAGCGCAAGCCCCACCGTGCGCGTCATATTTGACTGTGCCATGCGACCATCTCCGTTCCTGCGTTTTAAAACGGGACAAGTATACCCGTCAACATATACCGTCCCAGTCGCATTTTTATCGAACATCGCATCGTCGCGCTACTGCTTGTCGAATAATAGCCGCCCACAGCATGTACACCCATATATAATTGTGCACCGTTGTTTACACTACTCAGCTGTTATCAACAGCGAACATTAGCCGGTAAATTAACTCAACAACGCAGCAAGGCGGGGGCCTGGATACATGCAAAGCGCTGAGCAACGACGCGTGTACACAACGAGCTCGCCCGACGCAATCCGCCCCGACCTCAGAAAGCCGCTTAGAACATGGATACTGTCAGCAATTACACCGAAACGCTCGAAAAGACCGTCCGTGACCTTCTCAAGCGGCAGGAGGATCTGATCAGGACTGCCTTTACCGACCAGCTTACTGGGCTTGGCAACCGCGGCGGTTTTGCCCGTTCCCTCGAGGAGCTCTGGGAGCAGGACGCCCCCGTTACCATGGCGTTCATCGATATCGACAATCTCAAGCACTGCAACGACGTCTTTGGGCATGACGAGGGCAACCGCTATATCTTGCAGGTAAGTCTCTATCTTAAGCTGTATATGAAGGTGGGCGAAGCGGCGTTTCGCATAGGCGGCGACGAGTTTGCCATCCTATCTACGATTGCAACCGAGGACGACCTCGCCGAACGTCTGAAACACTGCCGAACGGTTCTGCTCAAAAACAACGATTCCGAGATGCCCCACTCGTTTAGCTACGGAGTGTCACATGCCGACCCCGCCCTGGGCGAAGCTTCCAATCGCATGACGCTCGATGCCGACCATCGCATGTACGACTACAAGCTACGTCATGCCATGCACCTCGATCGACGCAATATCACGCAAGTCCACGCCGACGACTTCGAAATAAGCGATCGTATTTTTGACGCCTTTTCGATGCTCAACGAGGGCCGTTATTTCTTTATCGAGAACTTGGACAAACATCGCACCCTTTGGTCACAAGGTGCCTTGCGCGATCTTGGCCTTCCCTCGGAGCACATAGACAACTGTCGCGATTACTGGAAAACGCGCGTCCATCCCGACGACCTTGAGGCCTGCATCAACGACATCGACCAAGTCTACAACGGCACCAAGCACCGTCGCGTCATGCAGTATCGTGTGCGCAACGCCGTCGGCGACTACGTCCTTTGCCGTGCTCGCGGGTTTCGTATCGACGGCGACGGAAATGTCCCCTCGCTCTATGTCGGCGAGCTCGTCAACCACTCACTTGCCGAAACCGTCGACGCTGCCACAGGCCTCGGAACGCAGCGCATGCTGGTCAACGCCATCGACGCCTGCCGCCGCGATCGTTGCGAGACAGGGCTTATAGCGGTGCGCGTTCGTGGCACGACAAAACTCAACGAGCTCTACGGGGCCGAGGCTGTCGACAACATGCTTGCCGAATACGCAGGCCGCATGCTGTCGATCACCCGCGGCAGGAGCCGGGTCTACCGTTCACGAAGCGTCCAGTTCGTCGTGCTCAGCAACGAACTAGACCACGAGGCATTCGAGCAACTGACCCGCCACCTTAAAGAGGCCGTTTTCGCTCCTGTTCGAATCGCAGGCGACACCATTACTCCCGTCTGCCTTGTCGTCCCGGCCTTTTACGAGCACTTAACCCATCAAGCGACCGCCGTTTTAGGCGAACTCGACCGTCGCCTTCGCACGGCCGGCGGGCTTGTTCCCAACGACAGCCTCCCCATACCCGAGGCGGAGCGCAAAAGCGCCATAGCCGAACGTATCGACTCGCTCACGGGCCTCTATCGACCCAGCGAGTTTATGCGGCGCGCCAACGCATTTCTCGAGGCAAGGCGCAACGGCACCTGGTGCATCGCCACAGTCGACATGGGCCACATGCGCCTGTTTAATGAATGGCACGGCCAGGCCGAGGGCGACCGCGTACTCGCCGATGTGGGCACGGTCCTCAAGGACATCGAGAATGCCGATATGGGCGTCGCAGGGTACTGGGGCCAAGATGACTTTTGTGTACTCATCCCCTTTAAGCACATCACCGTCCATCAAATCTACAACCGCGTTCGCGAGGCCGTAGCCAGACATGATGACGGCGTAGGTTTTTGGCCGTCCATGGGCGTTTACCCCATCGACTCCAATGAGGAAATCACCATCGATGCGCAGGCAAAGGCCATGTTTACCAATCGACGCGCAAAAAACGACTTTAAGGAGCGCATTGCTATTTTCCGCCCCGCGGAGTACGAGCGCGAAGTCGCGTTCCACCGCACGCTGACCGAATTCCAGTACGCGCTGTCAAATGGTCGCATCACGTACTATCTTCAGCCCCAGGTCGATATGGAAACCGGCGAGATTATTGGCGCCGAAGCACTCACCCGCTGGATTGACAAGGACGGCTCTCTCATTTCGCCCACAACGTTTATCCCCGCACTCGAGGAAAGCGGCTTTGTAGTGACGCTCGACAAGTACATTTGGCAGGGTGTCGCCATATGGCTTCGCGAGCGTCTCGATCGCCGTCTTCGCGTGGTTCCGGTCTCGCTTAATGTGTCGCGCGTGGATATCCTTGCCTGCGACGTTGCCGAACATATGGGGGCGCTCGCCGCCCAATACAACCTACCGCCCGAGCTCATGCGTATCGAGATCACCGAGACGGCTTATACGGGAGAATCCGAGGCCGTGGATAAGCTGACCGCAGATCTGCACACCCGCGGCTTCTCGACCTATATGGACGATTTTGGCACCGGTCAGTCCACGCTCGCGATGCTCAAGAACGTCAACGTCGACGTCATCAAGCTCGACCGCACCTTTGTGCCCACCGACCGCGATCAAGGCCGCAGCACGCAAATCATTTCATCGATGCTCGAAATGGCGCAGTCGCTCCATCTGCCCGTCGTGGTCGAAGACGTCGAGACAAATGAGCAGGCAAACATGCTACGACAAATGGGCGCCCGCTACGCTCAGGGCTTCCTCTACTACCGCCCCATGCCTGCGAAGGATTTTGAGGCATTGCTCGATGGTGGCAATAACAACTGATACGCTCGCGCGCAAAACGCCACCGTCGAAGGGGGCATTTGTCTCCATTAGTTAACTTATATCCCCAATTCAAACCGAATTGGGGATATGATACAAACCGTTGTTCCGCCCAAGGAGGTTATCCATCATGAACGAGTCATATCGCCTGGGCGAGCAATCGATTATTGCCTATCTTCAGCGACTTGCGAACGGCGTCTCGACCGCCGAACTCGATGTTGCCGCGCTGCCTGCTGAGCTACGCGCCGTTGGTGAGCAACTGCAAAAGACGCATGCCATCCTGCAACAAGAGCGCCAGCTGCTTGAGCGCAACGCCTATATCGATCCGCTCACCAACTTGGGCAACCGCAACGGATTCGACCGTCACGTCGAGCAACTCTGGCGCAAAGGCGACCCCTTCACCTGCGCCTATATTGACATCGACCATCTCAAGCATTGCAACGATAGGTTTGGCCACGCCGAAGGCAATCGCTATATTCTGAGCATCTGCCGCACGCTCTCCGAAACCATGGAGCACGATGAGATGCTGTTCCGTATCGGTGGAGACGAGTTTGTGCTCATCTCGCTCTCCGCAAACGAGATTGAACTCGAGCAGCGCTTGGAGCAGGTACGTACCAGGCTGATCGAGGCGAGCTCAGGTGGCAAGGCGCCCATGATCGGCAGCTTTAGCTTTGGCTGCTCGCGCGTCGATCCACTTGCTGGCGACACGCGTCGCCAGATGACGATGGATGCCGATCGCAAGATGTATCGCTATAAGCTTATGCATCGTGTGCAGCAACCGAAAGACGATGACGCGCCGCAACGCCCAATCGTCGATCAGCTTCCCTGCAACGACCGGGTGTTCCAAGCGATCTCCATGAGCTCCGAGACGCGCTATCCGTTTATCCTCAATCTCGATACGGGAGAATCGCAATGGTCGGTTAACGCCGTGCGCGATTTTGACCTGCCCTCCCAGCACCCTTTTAACTCACTCGACATGTGGCTCGCCCGCGTTCATCCCGAGGACCGCGACAACGTACGTGCCGAGCTCGACATGGTGATAAACGGCACATGGCACTTCCACTATATGCAGTATCGCGTAATGGATGCCACCGGAAAATACGTGCTTTGCGACTGCACGGGCTACCGCTTGGACGGCACCGATACCGAGCCCAGCATGTATGTGGGCATTATCGTCAACCGAAGCCTAGCGGATACGACCGACTCGGTAACGGGCCTGGGCGATGTCCACGCACTGGTCAACGCTATTGGAGAGATGCGCCACGTGCCGCACGAGGCAGGCTTTATTGCCATTAAGGTCGACGATATCGCCGAGGTCAATGCCCGCTTTGGATTCGATGCAGGCGACCGCGTGCTCGCCGAAAGCGCCGCCTGCCTCATGGATTGTTCGCGCGGCAAGGGCCGCCTGTTCCGCTCGACGGGACCAACGTTCGTGGCACTCTTCGACGAGCTCGGCCCCGAGGCGATCGACGAGATCGCAAGCGACATCGAACGGTTCCTGGGTTCTCCCGTGCTCATCGGCTCGCTTGAATATCAGCCGCCCATTCGCGTGGCCACGCTCCATCTGGACGGCGTCGACCGTCAGCCCGTTTCCATTCTGAACGAGCTCAAAGCGTTGCTCGGGAAAGCCGTGCAGGTGCCAGGTACCAAACTGGATTAACGCCGCGCCCGCGCCGCCTCCCCCATCGTGCGATAATCCTCTGCAGAAGTCATCGACAGCAGAGGGAGTTTGTGATGAAGGTTCTTTTAGTCAACGGTAGCCCCAAGGCAAACGGCAACACCGCTCGCGCGCTTGCCGAAGTCGCCGAGCAATTGCATGCCGAGGGTATCGATACCGAGGTGTTCCAGCTGGGCGCCAAGCCCATTCGCGACTGCATTGCCTGTGGTCAGTGCGGCAAGCTTGGCGGACGCTGCACCTTTGACGACGACGTGGTGAACGAGCTCATCGCTGCCGCCGAGCAGGCAGATGGCTTTGTCTTTGGCTCGCCCGTCTACTACGCGCACCCCAGCGGCCGCATCCTTTCGGCCCTCGATCGCGCCTTCTATGCAGGCGGGCATGCCTTTGAGCACAAACCCGGCGCCGCAGTCGCCGTCGCCCGTCGCGGCGGCACGTCGACCACCTTCGATGTGCTCAACAAGTACTTCACCATTAAGCAAATGCCCGTGGTCGCTTCCACCTACTGGAACAACGTGTTTGGCCGCGTGCCCGGCGACGCCGATGGGGACGCCGAGGGCCTTGCCACCATGCGAAACATCGGCAAAAACATGGCCTGGCTCCTGCGTTGCATCGAGGCAGGACAGGCCGCCGGCATCAACGCACCCGAAGCCGATCGCGCAACGACCAACTTCATTCGCTAGAACGGCGGAACATACTATGAACGTGCAAATCTTCGGCACCAAAAAGTCCTTCGATACCAAGAAGGCGCAGCGTTATTTTAAGGAGCGCCGCATTAAGGTGCAGTTTATTGACCTTAAGGAAAAGGAGATGAGCAAGGGCGAGCTCACGAGCGTGATGCAGGCGGTCGGCGGCATCGACAAGCTGCTCAATCCCAAGGCCAAGGACGAGGAGACACTCGCGCTCATCCAGCACCTCACCCCCAGCCAGCGTTTCGACAAGCTGCTCGAGAACCAGCAGGTTCTAGCCGAGCCCATCGTGCGCAACGGCAAAAAGGCCACCGTCGGTTATTGCCCCGATGTATGGGGAGCCTGGGAGTAGCCTGTGTTATTTGCCAGCGCGTGGGTATAAGAGCAGGCGTTTGGCATATGATTCAACTGTAAGCCATGTCTAACAAAGGAGGGCACATGCCCAACAAACCCGTGAAGATCATCATGCTTACCGGCTACCTCGGTGCCGGCAAGACCACGTTGCTCAACCACATCCTCGCTAACGATGGCGGTATCCGCGCCGCCGTAATCGTCAACGACATCGGCGAGATCAACGTCGACGCCAGCCTCATCGCCGACGGCGGCCTTTCCGAGACCGACGACCTCATCCCGCTCACCAACGGCTGCATCTGCTGCACGCTTTCGGACGACCTTGCCAACCAGCTGCAGGGCATCGCCGATTCGGGTGACTTCGATTACATCATCATCGAGGCCTCGGGCATTTGCGAGCCCATCCCCATCGCCTACACCATCTCGAGCTTCTGCGACGAGGCCAAGGTGGGCGGCGAGCCCAAGCTCGCACTCGACAACATCGTGGCCGTAGTCGATTGCGCCCGCATGTACGACGAGTTCAACGGCGGCCGCGACCTGCTGGCCGAGGATATCGACGAGGACGACATCGAGAGCCTACTCATCCAGCAGATTGAGTTCTGCTCCACACTGATCCTCAACAAGACCGATACCGTGAGCCCCGAGCAGATCGCCGAGCTCAAGGCCATCGTGCGCAGCCTGCAGAAGGATGCCGTGATTGTCGAGGCTCAAAACGGCGAGGTTCCCATGGAGGAGCTGCTCGACACCGGCCGCTTCGACTTTATGCGCGCCTACAACTCCGCCGCCTGGATCGAGGCCATGGAGCATCCCGAGGAGCACGACGACCCCGAGGTGCTCGAGTACGACATCGAGACCTTTGTGTACTCGCGTCGCAAGCCGTTTGACCTGCAAAAGTTCACCGATTTTGTTGAGCAGGAGTGGCCCGATGAGGTCATCCGCGTCAAGGGTCCGCTGTGGCAGACCGGCGATCCGGACATGTGCTACATGTTTGAGCAGGCCGGCCACCAGATGCGCTTGATGGAAAACGGCCTGTTTGTCGACTCTGCGCCCGAGGGCGAGAAGCAGAAGATCATCGACGAGAACCCCGAGATCATGCATATTTGGGACGACGAGACGGGCGACCGCATGACGAGCCTGTGCATCATCGGCCGTCACATGGACAAGGATGCGCTCATCGCCTCCCTCGATGCCTGCCTGACCGACTGGCACCGCGCCTAGGTTTATCCAAGCGGGCATTTTTCCGCCTACGCAACCGCCAAACCACCACGAAGGTGCCCTTCGTGGTGGTTTTTCGTTCTGAGCCAAGGAGATTCATGTTCAACATCGTGCTGTATGCGCCCGAGATTCCGGCCAATACGGGCAATATCGGTCGCACCTGCGTGGTCACCGGCGCCCGCCTACATCTGGTGGAGCCACTGGGCTTTTCGCTCGACGACAAGACAGTACGTCGCGCCGGCCTGGGCTACTGGCAAAACTTGGACGTGACCACCTATGCCGGCTGGGAGGATTTCCTTGCGCGCAACGACCTCTCCCCCGCCGACGAGCGCCTGCACTTGCTGACCAAAAAGGCGCGCCGTACCTATGCGCAGAGTACCTACCGTGATGGCGACTACTTGGTCTTTGGCAGCGAGAGCTCGGGCATTCCCGAGCCACTGCTTGCCGCGGCGCGCGAGCGTTGCGAGCGCATCCCCATGCTGCGCGATTGCGACTCACTCGATAACGCCGAGGCTTGGGAAGCTCACGAGGAATCGCTGGGGCATACCGAGGACAGCCACGAGGCCATCCTTCAACAGGATATCTGCGGCAACTTCGTCAACCCGGACGACTACCGCATCAGCGCACTCAACCTCTCCAACAGCGCCGCCATCGTCCTCTACGAAGCCCTGCGCCAAACGGGCTTTCCGGGAATGTGACAAAGGGACTATCCCTTTGTCACATTCGGTTATAGGTAGCGGCCGGTGATGCTCTTGGAGCAGACTGCGATGTCGCCTGGCGTGCCGGCGCAGACGATTTGGCCGCCCGCATCGCCACCGCCCGGGCCCATGTCGATCACGTAATCGGCGTTACGGATAAGGTCGAGATCGTGTTCGATCACGATAACCGTGGCGCCCTTGGCAACAAGGCCGTCGAACACACTCAGCAGTACCTGAACATCGAGCGGATGCAGGCCAATCGTGGGCTCGTCAAATACGAACACGGCATCATCCTGCACACGGCCCATCTCGCTCGCGAGCTTAAGGCGCTGTGCCTCGCCGCCCGAAAGCGCCGGCGTGGGCTCACCGAGCGTGAGATAGCCCAAGCCCAGGTCGTGCAAGGTCTGCAAGCGCGCCTGAACCTTCTTGAGTCCCACCGTGGCGTCGAGCGCCTCATCCACACTCATATCCATAAGCTGCGGCAACGTAAGCAGACTCCCGTCCTTGCCCTCGCGATGGATATGCGAAGCCGCGTCTGCATAACGTGAGCCGCGACATGCCGGGCAGACGATCTCGACGTCGGGCAAAAACTGCACGTCGAGCGATATCGAGCCCGTGCCATCGCACGTAGGGCAGCGCAAGGCGCCAGTGTTGTAGCTAAAGGCACCCGCCTTGTAGCCGGCTGCCTTGGCCTCGGGCGTACGGGCGAAGGCGCGACGCAGTTCGTCATGGATGTCGGCATAAGTCGCCACCGTCGAGCGCACGTTGGCGCCGATGGGCGTGGCGTCAATCAGGTTGGCACGGGCGATACCCTCGGCGTCGACCCAACGCACATGTTTTGGCAGGCGCCCACTGGCTGCCTGCGCCTTGAGTGCCGGAATGAGCGTCTCGAGCACCAATGTCGTCTTGCCCGAACCCGAAACGCCCGTCACCGCGACAAGGCGACCGCGCGGGATATCGACTTCGAGCGGCTTGACGGTGTGGATGGTATCGGTTGCCATGCGGATATGTCCCTGGTCGAACATGTCGTCGTCAGTCACCTGCGGACGCAAGCGCTTGGGCTCTGCGCGCAAAAACGGAGCGATGCGGCTGCCCCGCGATTGCTCGACCTCGTCTACCGTGCCTGCAGCAATCACATTGCCGCCGCCTGCTCCAGCAACGGGACCCATCTCAACCAGATAGTCGGCTTCCGCCAGTACGCGCGTATCGTGGTCGACAACAACCACGGTGTTGCCATCATCCACCAGATCGTGCATCACGCCGGTGAGGCCGACGATGTTCGCCGGATGCAAGCCGATGGAAGGCTCATCGAGCACATATAAAACGCCGGTGGTACGGTTGCGCACGGCACGGGCAAGCTGCATGCGCTGGCGCTCGCCTGTGGAAAGCGTGGAGGCGGCGCGGTCGAGCGTCAGGTAGCCGAGCCCTAGCTCCAAAAGGCGCTTGGCATTCAATGTAAACGAATCGCAGATGCTCTGCGCCATGGGACGCATTTCTTCGGGCAGCGAACCCGGCACGTCCGCGACCCAATCGGTGAGGCCGGCGAGCGTCATACGGCAGACTTCATCTAAAGAGATGCCGCGAAGCTTCGGAGCGCGAGCTTTCTCCGATAGCCGTGAGCCGCCGCAGTCCGGGCACGGTTCGGTCTTGAGAAACTTTTCCACGCGCTTCATGCCGTTTTCATCTTTGACTTTGGAGAGTGCGTTTTCCACGGTATACACGGCGTTGAAGTAGGTGAAATCCATTTCGCCTGCTGCGCCGCTCGTTTTATTCTGGTAGATCATGTGCTTTTTAATGGCAGGGCCGTGAAACACGATGTCCTTTTCTTTTTCCGTCAGCTCGCGGAACGGCACATCGGTGCGCACGCCGA
>CAJLLB010000060.1 GCA_905207425.1 uncultured Collinsella sp. | reverse complement strand
CGCTTCGCGTGCCTTCTCGGCAACAAACGCCGCAGCCGAGGTATCGAGCTGCACCGTCGCGTGCGTGCGGGCGGGTGCGGCGACCTCGCCGGCATGCATCACGATGATGCCGCAGGTGCTCGTCTTAACAAACTCGACCATCTTGGGATCGGTGAAGCCGGTCACGTCGTTGACGATCGAGGCGCCGCAGCGCACGGCCGCCTTGGCAACCGCCACATGACGCGTGTCGATCGAGACGATGGCGCCCTCCTTGGCCAGCGCGCGCACCACGGGCAGCACGCGGCGAGCCTCCTCGTCGGGGTTGACCGGGGTAAAGCCGGGGCGCGTGGACTCGCCGCCCACGTCGATGATGTCGGCACCGGCGTCGAGCATCGCCAGGCCGTACTCGATGGCGGCATCCGGATCGAAGTGCTCCCCGCCATCGCTAAACGAATCGGGCGTCACGTTGAGGACGCCCATGATGCGCGGACGGTCAAAGCTGAGCTCGTACTTTCCGCACCGCCATGTCTTGCTGTCGTTCGCCATGAACATCCTCCTAAAATGCCCACGCCGCCGAGTCTGGGGAGCTGGCGGCGGGGTCGCTTTGCACTCAGTCTTTCTATTGTATCCGCGCACGCGGGCTAGAACGCAAACGCGGCCGCGATGTCGCAAGAAATCAGCAGGTCGGCATTTGCATCCTGATCGGTGGGAGCAAGGTTGCATATGGCCAGCGTATCGCCGGTAAAGTATCGCGTAAGGCCTGCCGCCGGATACACCACGAGCGAGGTCCCGCCCACAATGAGGGCATCGGCGGCGGCGATGGCGGCAACGGCACCGGTCAACACATGCTCGTCGAGCGGCTCTTCGTAGAGCACTACATCGGGCTTGATGCGGCCGCCGCACGCGGGGCACGCAGGCACGCCCGCGGCATCCTCGTGCTCGCGCGAGCAAATCCACTCGGCGCTATAGACCGCGCCGCACGACTGGCAAATGTTGCGATGGACCGATCCGTGCAGCTCGAACACGCGCTGTGAGCCGGCCATCTGATGCAGGCCGTCGATGTTTTGCGTCACCACGGCGTCGAGCTTGCCGGCGCGCTCCAGCTCGGCCAGCTTGGTGTGGCAGCGGTTGGGCTTAGCGTTAAGCGCGATCATCTTGGTGCGGTAAAAGTCGAAGAACTCGGCCGGATGCGCCTCGTAAAAGCTATGCGACAGCATGGTCTCGGGCGGATAGGCAAACTGCTGGTGATACAGGCCGTCCACGCTGCGAAAATCGGGAATGCCGCTTGCCGTGGAAACACCAGCGCCGCCAAAGAACACCACGCGCTCGTGGGTATTGAACAGCTCCGCCAGCGCGGCGGAGGCCTGCCTGGGATCTGTTATCGCTTGCGTCATGTTTGTCCTCCGTCCATGTTGGTCGGGGCGGCCGCGATTGCGCCGTCGCCCACGGAGCCCACCCCGCCCCCGTTGCGCTAATCTTAAGCCTGCCAACCCCGTCGAAAGGACACCATGCCTCAGACTTACACTTTCGCCTCGTGGAACGTCAACGGCCTGCGCGCCGTGCTAAAAAAGGACCCGAGCTTTATCCAGATCGCGCAAGAACTCGACGTCGATATCCTGGCGCTGCAAGAGACCAAGCTGCAAGAAGGCCAGGTCGATATTGACCTGCCCGGCTATCACCAAACCTGGAGCTACGCCGAGCGTAAAGGCTATTCGGGCACCGCGGTCTTTAGCCGCCAGGAACCGCTACGCGTGCTGCACGCCGCTGCGCTGCTGTCCTACGCCGGCGAAGGCGAGGCTGCCGAGCTCGTTGCCCAAGCCGCGACCGAGGGCCGCGTCTGCGCGCTCGAGTTCGACAAGTTTTGGTTTGTTGACGTCTATACGCCCAACGCGCAAAACGAACTCGCGCGCATCGATGTGCGCATGGCCTGGGACGATGCCTATCGCGGCTTTTTGAGCGCGCTTGAGCGCGAGAGCGGCAAGCCCGTCGTAACTTGCGGCGACTTTAACGTGGCGCACGAGGAGATCGACCTTAAGAACCCCAAGTCCAACCGCGGCAACGCGGGCTTTTCGGACGAAGAACGCGGCAAGTTTACCGAGCTGCTCAACGCCGGCTTCACCGATACCTGGCGCGCGGCAAACCCCGACGTCGAGGGCGTCTACAGCTGGTGGAGCTACCGCTTTAATGCTCGCAAGAACAACGCCGGCTGGCGCATCGATTATTTCCTGGTGAGCGACGCAATCGCCGACAACGTACGCGACACCGGCATCCGCGGCGACATCTTTGGCAGCGACCACTGCCCCGTCACCCTCACGCTAGAACTCTAGCCCCAATTGATCCCCTGGGGACGGAGGAAAAGGGATCATTTTCACCTCGCGAGGGAACCCACGCGGCCCTCCCGCCACGGAACTGACCCATCTACTACGTTTAAGCCACTACCCTCAACCACAGCGAACAACGCAAAAAGAAAACCGCAGGTAGAAAGCCTGCGGTTTTTCATAAAACGCGGTCATGGTCGGGGGTATCAAGCTAAACGTAGTAGATGGGCCAGTTTCGTGGCAAGCGCCGCCAACTGATTCCCCGGGGACGTCTGGAGACGGAGGAAAACGGATCGATTTGGCTCTCTGAGGGCCACGATGCCCGTCATATCAGCCGGCCATTCCAAAACTATGCCGGTTTACGGGGCTGAATCGCGAACCCCCAACCATACGCAATTCCGAAATAATAAAACCTCAGGTAAACGGCTTGCTCTATTTTGAAAAAAGCCGGTATGGTCGGCCTACGCTAATCTAGCCCCGTAAACCGGCATAGTTTTGAAATGGTACTTCGGAAGTATTGATTCACGCCCCGGCGCAACCAGCCCTACAGCCCGTATTTCACGACAACGCGGTTGATCCGTCGACACCAAGGCTTGTAGAGGGCGGCCAAGAACACGCAGGTCGCGAGGCCGTGTGTGATATCGAACGGCACTGCCGTGGCAAGACGCGCCACGACGCCCGCCCACGTGAGCGGTTGTACAAAACCGATAATGTCGTACGCGTTGATCACCACGCCGTACAGCAGACCCGAAGCAAAGCCGTACGCCATCAGCGCCGGCATGCGCACGGTTCCATCCGCACGGTCGAACGCACCGGCATGCGCCAGCGCACCGCCAACATAGCCAACCAGGCCCCAGGCATACATCTGCCATGGCGTCCACATGCCCTGCCCAAAAAAGAAATTGCTGGTCAGTGCTGCCAACGCGCCGACCATGAAGCCGTTGCGACGCCCGAGCGTCGCCCCGGCGATGATGGCGATGGCGCTCACGGGTTTAAAGTCGGGAATGGGGCCGAACAAGATGCGGCCCGCCGCCGCCAGCGCCGCCAGCACCAGCGTGGGCATAATCTGGCGCAGGCCCGGTCGCGACGCCTCGTAGCCTGCAAAGAACAGCGCAAGCACCAGCGCCACCACGACAAGCATGGCGAGCGCCGCCTGCTCAACGCCCGCCAGCAACGCCGTTGCCATCACCGCCGGCACCGCCAACAACAGCGGAATCTCCAGTTTTGTGAGTAAACGCGAGAAACGACAGTCCGTCATCCCATCACGCCCTATAGAACACGTTGTCGGCAAAGAAGTCGGCCGGGGGCTCCACGCAGGCAATCTCGCCGTCAAACATCATGGCGACGTCGTCGGCTACCTGCTCGGCAAAGTCCAAATCGTGCGTAGCCATGATGACGGTGCCGCCAGCCTTCGCATGGTCACGCAGGGCACGGGCGATGATGCGGCGGCTGGCCAGGTCCAAACCCTTGGTGGGCTCATCGAGCAATAGCAGCTCGGGGCCAATCAACAGCAGCTTTGCCAACGCAAGCAGCTGGCACTGACCGCCCGAAAGATCGTACGGGTGACGCGCCTCCAAGCCCGCCAGACCCAGGCGCGCTGTCTGCTCCCGTGCTGCGGCCTCGTCGTATCCGCAGGTCGAGGCCCATTCCATCAGCTCATCGCGAACCGTCTCGGCAACCAGCAATGCCTTGGGATTCTGTGGCAGCAGCGCCGCCGAGGCCGCTTCGCGCACCATGCGGCCGCGCTGCAGCTTGGCGGTCTTCGCCAGCACCGAGAGCATCGTCGACTTACCGCATCCGTTGCCGCCCACGATTGCATGCACCGCGCCAGCCGAAAACGAAGCATCGAGCCCGCGCAGCACCCAGCCGGACGCTCGATCGTAGCGAAACCAGCCTTCCGACAGGGTGGTAGCCGACCCGCCGTGCATTTTTTGGAGTATTCTGCTTCCATCCGTGCGCGAGAAGGCTTCCGAGCCGTTCTCGAGCGACGTTTGCGCCACAAATTCGGACGATTTGTCCAATTCCGAACTTTTTTTCGCGCTCGATACGTCCCCGGGCGGCTCCAGAGAGCCCAAATTGTCCTCACGCCTGCTGAATACTCCTTTATTTGCACATCGGATGGCACCCCACCCCAACATGTCATCGGAAAACAGCGATTCTCGGCGTCCCAAAGAAGCCATATCCGCCACCTCGCGCACGCGACCGTCCTCAATCCGGTACGCACACGTCGCGTATTCGAGCATTGGGCGCGGCTGATGCGTCGCCACAACAACCGTGCAGCCCAGCTCGCGATTCACACGAAACAGCGCGTGCAGGAAATTCTTCTCCGCAACCGGATCAAGCTGAGACGTGGGCTCGTCGAGCAGCAGCACGCGCGGGCGCAGCGTCAGAACGGCCGCCAACGACAGCAACTGTTTGCGACCGCCCGAAAGCGTGTCAGTATCGCGGTGAAGCCAATCTTCCAGCCCAAAGAAATAGCTGGTCTCAGCTACGCGACGGCGCATCTCATCACGCGCTAGCCCCAAGTTTTCCAGGCCAAACGCCATCTCGTGCCACACGGTTTCGCACACGATCTGGTTCTCGGGATCCTGGAACACATAGCCCACGCGCTCCGCCGATGCCCGCACATCCATGTCGGCGACGTTCTCGCCCAGCACGAGCAGTTCGCCAGTGCGCTCGCCCGCCGGAGCGATCTCGGGCTTGAGTAGCGACAGCAACGTCGACTTACCCGATCCGGTACCGCCGACAAGCAGCGCAAATGCACCTTGGGGAACAGACCAGTCGAGTCCCTCGAGCACCGCAGCATCCGCATCGGGGTAGGCAAAGCTCAGGCTCCGCACCTCAATCGCCGGCATATCCGGGCCGTATGCCGCGCCCGACACCGGTCCCCTATCCAACCGAGCCATCAGCCGAACCTCTTCTCATCGATCGCATGCAACACGCAGGGCAGCATCATCCAGGCAGCGTACACGACATAGCCCAGCCACGGCGCCGGCACCGATAGTTGCGGGTAAAACGAATACTGCGTTGTCGCGGTCCATGCCACCGCCACCGCAGCGGCACCAAACACCGCAAGCCCAACCAGCGCGGCAACATCGCCGCGACCCAGCCGATACCGCGCGTACGTCGTGCGACGTGTCGCGGCGCCCCATCCACGGGAGCGCATGGCGTCCGCGCGCTCCAGCGAATCTTCCATGCCCCAGCCCATCAACACGCTCGATGCCCGTAGGCGCGAACGCACGGGATCGGCCGGCGCGCGACCCGGCACATCAATCGCATCCTGCACCGCCAGTACCGTACGACCGCGGCGTAAAAACTGCGGGATAAGCCGCATGCACATCGAGATCATGAGCGCGAGCACCGGCGCGGCGTTGCCCAAAAGCGCAAGTACCTTGTCGTATTCGAGCATCGACGCCGCGGCCTCAAACCACAGCACGCTCGCCACGAACAGCCCGCCCATGCACAGGCCGTAAACCATGCTCTCTAGATACACCGCACGCATGCCAATACGAAACAGCTCCGTCGAGCCCGATGCACTAAACAGCGGATTGAGCACCGCAATGATCAAAATCACCGGCAGCTGCCAGCGAAGCGCGCCCAACGTGCGCGCAACACCGCGCGTCGCAAGCCCGTACGCCAACCCGCCCGCAAGCGATAGCGCAATCAGCACCGGTTGCATCGAGAACATGGTGAGCCCCAACGTCAGCACCATGTAGAGCGCCGGCACCGCCGGATGCGACATCGAAAATGCCGCGACGGGTTCGTTGCCCGATTCCTCTCGCATGGTGTCCACGGGCATCCCCACCCCCCTCGCTCAAACGTCAACGCCGCAGCGCCGCCACCATACACAACCAGCGCAAACGCCGTACCGCCGGCCCAAGCCTCAGCTGCCGCGCATCAATCGTTACGCGCTCAACATATGCCTGCGGTATCATATTGCGCCGTGTATCGTTTCCAAACACACGTCTCTATAACGTAACAGGAGATCACATGGACGCAACCGCAATTATCCTCGCTGCCGGCGAGGGCACCCGCATGAAGTCGAACCACTGCAAGGTTTCGCACAAGATCCTGGGCAAGCCCATGGTCCAGTGGATCGTCGACGCTACCATCAAGGCCGGCTGCAGCCGCGTCGTGGTCGTCATCGGCAGCCACGCCGACGAGATGCGCGCCCTGATCGACGGCGCCTACGCCAGCAGCGCCACCAAGGTCGAGTGCGTCGAGCAGGCCGAGCGCCTTGGCACCGGTCACGCCGTGAAGGTCGCACTCGAGGCCTGCGGCATCACCGAGGGCCCGGTCGTCGTGCTCAACGGCGACTTGCCGCTCATCACCGCCGACACCGTCGCCAAGTTCGCGCAGACCGTCGCCACCGGCGAGCTCGCCTGCACCGTCATGACCATGACCCCGCCCGATCCTTTCGGCTACGGCCGCATCAAGCTGGGCGCCGACGGCCAGATCGAGCGCATCATCGAGCAGAAGGACTGCACGCCCGAGCAGGCCGCCACGCTGCTGGAGTGCAACGCCGGCTGCTACGCCTTCGACGGCGCGCAGCTCGCCGCCCACATTAACGAGATCGGCAACGACAACGCGCAATCCGAGTACTACCTGCCCGACATGCTCGAGATTCTCAAAAGCCACGGCCAGGCCGTCTCCATCTTCCACTGCGATGACTACCGCGATGGCCTGGGCGTCAACAGCCGCATCCAGCTCGCGCAGCTCACCGCTATCGCGCGCGACCGCATCAACGAGCACTGGATGGCCGAGGGCGTTACCTTCATCGACCCCACGCAGGCCTGGATCGGCCCCGATGCCGTTATCGGCCGCGACACCGTCGTGTGGCCGCAGACGCACCTGATCGGCCACGTCACCGTGGGCGAGGAGTGCCAGCTCGGCCCCAACAGTCGCCTCACCGACACCACCGTCGGCAGCGGCTGCACCATCGATGAGACCATCGCCATCGAGGCCGTCATCGAGAACGGCGTCGACTGCGGCCCGCGCGCCTACCTGCGCCCGGGCACCCACATGCTCGACGGCTCCAAGGCCGGTACGCACGTGGAAATCAAGAAGTCCACGATCGGCGAGGGTTCCAAGGTGCCCCACCTGTCCTACATCGGCGACACCACCATGGGCTCCGGCGTCAACGTAGGCGCGGGCTCTATCACCTGCAACTACGACGGCGTCCACAAGCACAAGACCGTCATCGGCAAGGATGCCTTCATCGGTTCTGACACCATGATGGTCGCGCCCGCCCAGATTGGCGACGGTGCGCTCGTGGCCGCCGGCTCCGTCATCACCGAGCCGGTCCCGGCCGACGCACTCGGTCTGGGCCGCGCCCGTCAGGTAAATATTGAGGGCTGGGCCGCCGATTATCGCCGTCGTCTGCACGAGGACGACGAGGCATAACGTTTCACCAAGCACAAAAGGAGCTGTTCCATGGGGACGGCTCCTTTTTCTATCGTGACCTGCGCGACCGGATGAGTGGTCGGTTCGTGTCCGTTGACGGTAAAGACGTTATCAAGACCCGATTAACCCCGCCGCACGGTTACAATGCAAAAAGGCATCTATATGGCATTCGATGTATAAAGGAGAAGGGTAATGCCGATTAATGATCCCGAGAAGTCGGAGAATATGCGCAAGTCCATCCGCGTGTATTCCGGTTCCTCCAACCGTCCCCTCGCTCAGAAGATCGCTGAGTACCTTGGGGTCGAGCTTTCGGGCCTTACGCTAAAGCAGTTCGCCAACGGTGAGATTTACGCCCGCTACGACGAGACCGTCCGCGGCGCCGACGTCTTCCTGATTCAGTCCGTGGCCGGCGGCAACGTCAACGACATGCTCATGGAGCTGCTCATCGCCACCGACGCTGCCAAGCGTGCATCCGCCCGCTCCATCACCGCCGTCATCACCCACTACGGCTATGCCCGCCAGGACCGCAAGGCCGGCCCGCGCGAGCCCATCACCGCCCGCCTCGTCGCCAACCTGCTCGAGCGCGCCGGCGTCGACCGCATCATCACCCTCGACCTGCACCAGGGTCAGATCCAGGGCTTCTTTGATATCCCGGTCAACCACCTGTCCGCACTGCCGCTGTTTGGCCAGTACTACAACGCCATGAACTTCGACACCGACAACCTGGTTGTCGTCTCCCCCGACGTGGGCCGCGCCAAGGCCGCCAAGAAGCTGTCCGACATGCTCGGCTGCGACCTGGCCATCGCCCACAAGGGCCGTCCGCGCCACAACGCCGCCGAGGTCATGGGCATCATCGGTGACATCAAGGGCAAGACCTGCATCATCAACGACGACATGATCGACACCGCTGGCACCCTGTGCGCCAACGTCAAGGAGCTCAAGGCTATGGGCGCTGGCGACATCTACGTCTGCGCCACCCACGGCATCTTCTCCGGTCCGGCCATCGAGCGTCTGAACGACGCCCCGATCGTCGAGTGCCTCGTCACCGACGCCATTCCCGTCGAGGTCGGCGGCAAGATCAAGACCATCTCGGTCGCCGAGGAGTTCGCTCAGGCCATCTCCGCCGTTTACCACGAGGAGCCCGTCTCCACGCTCGTCGGCGGCGACTTCGCGCTGTAGTCCAACGCGCATCGCATCATCTTTGATGCTTTTAAAGGGTCGGAAGCTCGCTTCCGGCCCTTTTTCTATCCCTCGCCAACCTTCCCTGGACAATTGGTTCAGATACGTATTTTTTAAAGCCCCAAAGGGCCGTTCGGAGCCTTCTGAGCTCCCCGGCGGATGCCATGCCGCCCAAAGCTCATCGTTTTCGAGTACAACCGCCGCATATTTACCCTCAAATCACCCTCGAAGGCCCTTAGAAACGCCTCGAATGCCCGTCGCCTTATACGTATCTGAACTAACTGTCCAGTAGCTATCGTCAACCTTCGCGGCAGAGCTCAATTTCCTGCAATCCCCTCAACCGATTCCATCGATTTCATAACACCCAGCCGTTCATGGCGCACAGCGCCCCGCTGAGCGAAAAGAACGGTATGGCGGTCGCATTCTGCCGCCAACTTAGTACGTTATAGCTATGACGACCGTGATTTCACATTTCTCCGCCCTCCGCGCAATTCGTCGCGCACGACGGGCGTACTCTGCCCTACCCTGGGACTCCGTTGATAGTGAACAGCAAGCACAGGCCTTGGCTAGCTGCATTCCCAATAATGACGCGATAGACTTTGGCGCACTTTCGATACTCGACGCCTGGAATGAAGATGATTCCGAACTACTCGATCTTCTCGTTTCAAACGAAGACAACAGACGCCCCGACAAGCGACTTCTTCAGCATATTCTCTCCGCTCCGCTTCCTGAAGGTGCAATTATGCACGTCGAGGCCGACATCTACGCAACGTCTCCTGCCATGACAGCCATGCTTTGTTCTAAAAATGAATCGGTCGCCAAAACCTTGATGCTCCTTATGGAGCTGCTCGGAACCTACTCCCTTCCGCCCGAGGCAACCTACCCCATCGCCTATGACGACATCTGGCCCAAGGGCGATAGCTGCGCAGCGACGGGCGATCTTGATTGCCTGGGCGGCCAGTCGGCAGCCAAACAGCAGAACGAAACCCGCTACGAACAGGCGCACTACAAATGCGAGCCCGCCACGACCATCGAAGATCTCGAGGCGGTCGCGCGCTTCGCCAAAAGTAGCTCATACACCTCGTTTCGCACGGCAGTCAAGCTTGCCCGACCCGGATCTGCATCCCCAGCCGAATCCCTAATGTTAGCCGTTCTCGGAGCGCCCATGCGCTTTGGCGGATTCGGATGTTGCAGCCTGCCCATGGGAGGCCTGCTACTCAACTATCGAATCGACTTCGACACTCTTGCGGTTAACATGTCCTCCGGCATCCCTTACGCCATCTGCGACCTATATTGCCCGGCCGCCGGAGTCGACAACGAATACAACGGAATTGGGCATGAGCTTCAAAACGCTCGCATCCACGATGGCAATCGAAATAATGGCCTCAAGGCAATGGGCATCCACGTCCTGGTTATCAATCGCGACCAAATGAAAGACCTTGTTGCACTCGAAGCCTTCGCCCAAACGATGCATCGACTCGCAGGAGTCCGATTCCGATATCGCATCAAGGGCTATCGCAAGCGTCAGGCCGCTTGGCTCAACGCTCTGCGGGCCGGAATCGGCCTTGCGCCGGTCTAAACGGCGAATCACCCGTGCGCCGTCGAACAGGGCTGGACAGTTAGTTCAAATACGTATAAATAGACACATTGAATTAGGCTGTTTTGCAGCTATCTCTATACCATTCGCCCTATTTGAAAGCGGGGTAGACTTCAAAACAGCGTCATATGGACTAACTAAAGTTCCAAAACAACGTATCGGCATTGAATTGAGCAATTCGAGTCCTCAGAACTTATACGTATCTGAACTAACTGTCCACCTCGGATTTTGACGGCCGTCCAAACGCCCCCAAACAACCTCAATTGCCCTCCATTTGACAGCGGCAACAGGGTCGCTCACCATAGCAGGCGACAAATCAACGAAAGGATGAACATGGCAGCTGCACAGCCGCTTAAGATTCGCATGGTTGCCGGACTTGGCAACCCTGGCGATGAGTATGCCGAGACCCGCCACAACGCCGGTTTTAAGGCGATCGACGAGCTGGCCCGTCAGGCCGGCGTCACGTACTGGAAAAACCAAGCAGGCGCCGAGGTCGCGCTCATCAACATCAACGATGCCGAGGAAGAGAACGGCAAGCGCCAGATTGTACTGGTCAAGCCGCAGTCGTACATGAACACCTCGGGCGGGCCCATCTCCAAGCTCTGCCGCGAGTACAAGATCAAGGCCGAGGAGCTGCTCGTCATCCACGACGAGCTCGATATTCCCGCCGGCGACGTGCGTGTTAAGGTGGGCGGAGGCCATGCCGGTCACAACGGTCTGCGCTCCATCATCGACAAGATGGGCAGCCGCGACTTTAGCCGTATCCGCACCGGCATCGGCAACCCTCCCGGCAAGATGGCCGTGGCAGACTACGTGCTCAAGCAGCTGCGCGCCCGCGAAGCCGAGGATTTCCAGGACACCTGCGCCCGCGCCGCAGATGCCGCCGGTCTGGCCATCGTCCACGGCGTAATCTACGCCCGCGATCACGTAAACGGCGCCGCTTCCGCCAACGGCAAGCACTAAAACCTACCATTTAGAGATGTTTATTTTGGCAGGTTTCATCTGCGGAAACGCCGCGGCGGCTGCGTCGCAATAAACCCTGTGCCGCTATACATATGCAACGCTCCAAAGGGGGCCGGCCTCACCGAAGCGCGAGGCCGGCCCCCTTTGCCGTTTTGCCTGATAAAACCTGCCAAAATAAACCTCTCCCCCTTTGGCAGGTCGAAGTGGATAAACCCTGCTCCCAACCGCCGAAGACACACGTAAGTGACATGTCCATGAGGGTATAATTTGCACCGTATGTCTGCACAACGCCTGTGCGCGTACGGTTTTATTCGGGCTACCGTCCATTTCCGTGGAGGCACGGTTCGGCGGCCCTAACAAG
>CAJLLB010000059.1 GCA_905207425.1 uncultured Collinsella sp. | reverse complement strand
TCACGAGCGGGGGCTCCTGTCGTTTCCGTGCCCCTGGATTGGGTCATAGTGTCTGTCCGTCCTCTACCTGCGGCGTTGCCTTGCTCCGGATGCGGTATGCTCAACCTGCGGCGCCTTAGATGTAGTCATTGGGGACGTTCTTAAATGACTAGGTTGGGTAAATTACTTTTCGAGTTTATTTAATCTGTTTTGTTAGAAATTAAGCTGCTTACCTGCTCAAAGTAATTAACAGCCTTCATATGATATTGAAAATATTGCTCGAAATATCGTCCAAGAAGTCGCAGTGCATTTTTTGGTGCGTCGCGCGTCAAGTGATTTGGCTAGTTCTTGGTTAGATATTGGTCAGTTTTGGGGCAACCTTGCCAAAAGCTTGACGAATGCAAATCTGGACGTCGGCGAATGAACACTTTGAGCGAGCCCGGTGCAAAATTCTGGGCTGATTCTCGATAATCGCCTTCAATCGCCCCTTGCCAAGCGTTGGCCTCGCTTACAATCTGCTCCGACATTCGCGCGCCGTCCGGCGCTTAAGAGGGGAGGGCCCCATGGCAAACGAGATTTGGACCATCAAGCGTTGTCTCGAGTGGACCAAGGAGTACCTGGCCGAGCGCGGCGAGGAGCACCCCCGTCTTTCTGCCGAGTGGCTGCTGTGCGCAGCTACGGGTCTGGCGCGTATCGACTTATATATGCGCATGGACGAGACGCTCGACGCAGCGCAGCTCGAGACCATGCACGCGGCGGTCGTCCGTCGCGCGAAGGGCGAGCCGCTGCAGTACATCACCGGTAGCACGCAGTTTCGCATGATCGACGTCGCGTGCGCCCCCGGTGTGCTCATCCCGCGCCCCGAGACCGAGATGCTCGTCGAAGAAGTTCTGAACTATCTGGATGCCGAGGTGCTGAGCCCCGAGGCCGCTGCCCGCCAGCGCGTGGAGCTGCCTTGGAACGATGAGGTCGAGCAGGCCCGCAAAGCCGAGGCGGCGCTGGCTGACGAACGCGCGGCCGCCGAGCGCCGTGCCGCCAACCTGACGGCCGCCGATGAGGCTGCGCTGGGTAGCGACGTGCTCGGTAGCCGCGCCTATGCCGAGGAACTGGCCGACCGCGAGGCCGAGGAAGCCGCCGCGCAGGCAGCAGAAGCCGAAGCGGCAGAAGCAGAGGCCATGGAAACCCCCGAGCCCGAGCTCGACGAATACGGCATCGCCATTGAGGACAACGACCAACAGGCGACTCCCGCGCAAGATGCCGCCGAGGCCAACGTATCTGCCCCAGCCGAGCCCCGCACTGCCCGCGTTCTCGAGGTCGGCTGCGGCACGGGCTGCATTTCGCTCTCCCTTGCCTGGGAGCGCCGCGGGCACGTTACCTGCACTGCTACCGATATCGAGCCGCGCGCCATCGACCTTGCTACCAAAAACCGCGATGCGCTTGGCCTCACGTCCGACGAGGTCGCCTTCAGCCTCACAAACCTGGTGAGCTCCATTCCCCGCGAAGAGTGGGGCACCTTTGACGTACTCGTCTCCAACCCGCCCTACATCCCCACCGATGTCATGCGCTCGCTGCCGCATGAGGTCAAGGACTTTGAGCCCGATCTGGCGCTCGAGGGCGGTGCCGACGGTCTCGATATCTTCCGCCGCCTGCTCAACGCGGCGCCCTACATGCTGCGTGCCGGCGGCCTGTTTGCCTGCGAGCTCTACGAGGGCGCGCTCGACGCCGCGGCCGAGCTCTGTCGTCAAGCAGGCCTTTCGGACGTGCGTATCGTCCACGACCTCACCGATCGTCCCCGCATCGTTCGAGCCATCGTCACCGAGCCCAAACAGCGTATTTAAGCTGAATAAATAGACATTTGCGCAAGTTTGTCCTTGCAATATACCGTAAAACTTCTACTATAGAAGGAGAAAGGTATGTCAAATCAGCTGCATCGGTACCGTATCGTGCTTGATTACATTGAACCTTGGCTTGATGAGCAGGATGAAGCTACGCTGAAGCAGATTTATGCAGACCTTTTGGTGCTCGAGAAGGAAGGTCCCAGCCTTGGTCGTCCGCTGGTTGACCGCGTAAAGGGCTCGAAGCTTCATCATTTAAAGGAGCTGAGAGTGACGTCGTGTGGTGGGCAGGTGATTCGCATCCTCTTCGCCTTTGACCCCAAGCGCCAGGCGGTATTGCTATTGGCGGGTGATAAGTCGCGAGCGGGATCGTCAAGGGCAAAATGGAACGGTTGGTATGCGATCAACATTCCAAGGGCCGAGCAAATATACCGTCGCCACGTAAGGAGGCTCGATCGAGATGGAACTGCATGAGTATATGGAATCTCGCGGGATAACACGCGACTCCATTACCGCCGAGCAGGAGAGGACTCGCGATCGTATCGAAGCCTATAAGCTTGCTCAGATTCGCAGGTTAAAAGATCTAACACAGGCGTCGGTCGCCCAGTTGATGGGCGTTTCTCAAAAACGTGTATCCGAGCTCGAGCGTGGGGAGTTGGGTTCGATGAGGCTCGACACGCTGAGCAGGTACGCAGAGAGCCTCGGCGGAAAACTGGTTGCAAGCATCGAGTTTCCCGATCGTACCGTTACGCTTGCGCGCTAAAAATCTTCAATTAACCCCCTCACTTTCACCGACTACTAGAGCCGCTCACCAAACCAACATGCGCTCTGGGCAAATAGGTTGAATGTTTCGTGCGAGAATGCCCCACAGTAAACAAACTTGCACCGGAGCGTAAGGGGCTGGCATACACATGCAGACGGTCTATCGGGTATACGAGGGAACGCGCGAGCCGCATCGGCTTGCCGTCGAGCGCACGGCCGAGGTGCTCGGCCGCGGCGGCCTGGCCTTGATTCCGACCGAGACCGTCTACGGTGTCGCCGTGGCAGTCAACGCCTTCTCGGACGCCGTGCCCCAAGATACAAGCGAATTCCCATCGTGGCCGCGCGATCCGCAGGCTGCCGTCAATGGCGCCGCAGTTCCTGCGCTCGGCACCGGCTATCGCCGTATCTTCACTCTCAAGCAACGTGAGCTCACGCAAACCGTCGCTTGGCTGGTCGATGGCGTCGAAGCACTCGACCGCTATGGCGTGGATATCCCGGAAGATGCCCGCGTACTCGCGCGACGATGCTGGCCGGGAGCCCTGACTATCGTGGTCAAGGCAGCCCCCTGCGTGCCGACCTTTATGCGCGCTGCCGACGACACCGTGGCCCTGCGCGCTTCGGCCTCTCCCGTGGTCCAAGCGCTCATCCGCGCCTGCGGCAGCCCTCTTGCCTGCACCAGCGCCAACACGCATGGCGCGCCCGCGCCGGCAAGTTTTGTCACGGTGGAGGAGCGCATCCTGGAGGGGGTCGATGTGGCCGTCGATGCCGGTGAGACCCCGTGTCGCGACGCCTCGACCATCGTGTCGTTCCAGCACGGCGGGCTCCAGATCCTGCGCCAAGGCGCACTTCCCGCATCAGAGATCGAACGGGTCCTGTCCGACCCGATGCAATAGAAAGGTGTAAGCGATGTCGTTGAATCTGGGCAGCCTGGGCATGGAAGATGCCTCGTTTAACTTTGGCGGTTCCTACATCATGGCGCTCGACTGCGGCACCACCTCGGTACTTGCGACCATCGTCGACGAGTACGGCTGCATCGTCGCGCAGGCGCGTCGTAGCGTCAAAACCAGCTTCCCGCGTCCCGGTTGGATAGAGCAAGACCCCATGGAGGTGCTTGCCAGCCAGATCGGCGTGATGATGGAGGTCCAGTTTAAGAGCGGCATCCATTCTGACCGCATCGCCGCCATCGGTATCTCCAACCAGCGCGAGACCACGGTGGTGTGGGACCGCATAAGCGGCCAACCCATCTATAACGCCATCGTGTGGCAATGCCGTCGCACCGCACCTCTGATCGACGAGCTGGTCGAGCGGGGCGCAGAAGAGCTGGTGCGCTCCCGCACGGGACTCACGCTCGATCCGTATTTCTCGGCTTCCAAGGTGCAGTGGATCCTCGACAACGTCGACGGTGCGCGTGAGAGCGCGGCGGCGGGCGACCTCATGTTCGGCACCATCGACACCTGGCTCATCTACAACCTTACCGGCAGCCAGGTCTTTGCCACCGACTACACCAATGCCAGCCGCACGGCGCTCTTTAATATCCATACGCTCGATTGGGACGACGACCTGCTGGCGCTCTTTGACGTTCCACGTTCCATGATGCCCGAGGTTCGTTGGAGCTCGGGCGACTACGGCCGCGTCGCGAGCGACATCATGACCAACATGCCGCCCATCATGGGCGTGGCGGGCGATCAGCAGGCGTCGCTGTTCGGCCACTGCTGCTTCCATCCCGGCCAGACCAAAAACACCTATGGTACGGGTTGCTTTATGCTCATGAACACCGGCGACGAGGTCGTCGAATCCAAGAACGGTCTGGTCTCCACGATCGGTATCGCCGCGGACGGCAAGATCAGCTATGCGCTCGAGGGTTCTATCTTTGCCGCCGGCTCAACCATGAACTGGCTGCGCAACAACATGGGCATCATCTCGAGTGTGAGCGAGTCGGCACAACTCGCCGCTTCGATCAACGACAACGAGGGCTGCTACTTCGTCCCCGCCTTCGCTGGCCTGGGCGCTCCCTGGTGGGACCCGCGTGCCCGCGGTATCGTGTGCGGCCTGACCGGTGCCTCGAGTCGCGCGACCATTGTGCGTGCGGCCTGCGAGTCCATGGCCTACCAGAGTTATGACGTGCTGCGCGCCATGGAGCAGGACGTGGGACTTTCGATTGAGCGCCTGTCCGTCGATGGCGGCGCCTCACGCAACGAGTTCATCATGCAATTCCAGGCCGACCTGCTGGATATCCCCGTGCTGCAATGCGAGACGGTGGAGACCACGGCAATCGGTGCCGCGTACTTGGCGGGTCTTGCCGTCGGCTATTGGGAAGACCTTGAAGAGCTGGAGCAAAATGCCCAGACCGTTAGGACCTTCCTTCCCCATATGTCCGCCGAGCGTCGCGAGCAAAACCTTGCGGGCTGGCGTGATGCAGTCAAGCGCTCGCTCAGTACCGCACAGTAGGGCTGCGATGGGCTGCTCGATACAACAAACCGCTAAACTTATGCATGGCGTGCGGCGGCAACATTGCTGCGCGCCTTGTCAGCAAGGCCGTTTTGCGGCTGCAACGAAAGGGGCAATCAACCCATGACCGTCACCTACGATGCGTCCCGTGTGACGCTTGTCGATCATCCGCTCGTCCAGCACAAGCTGTCGATCCTGCGCGACAAAAACACCGGCACCAACCAGTTCCGTCAGCTCGTGCGCGAACTCGCGCTTTTTGACGGCTACGAGGCCATGCGCGACCTGCCTATGGAAGACGTCGAGGTCGAGACCCCCATCACTACCGCCACGTTCAAACAGCTTGCCGGCAAGAAACTCGCCATCGTGCCCATCCTGCGTGCGGGCCTTGGCATGGTCGACGGTATCCTCGACCTGGTGCCCTCCGCTCGCGTGGGCCACATCGGCATGGAGCGCGACGAGGTCACCCACGAGCCGCACGAGTATTACTGCAAGATGCCCAAGGATATCGACCAGCGCATCTGCCTGGTCGTCGACCCCATGCTCGCCACGGGCGGTTCGGCCGAGATGGCCATCAGCTACCTGCGCGAGCGCGGTGTCAAGGATATCCGCATGCTGTGCATCGTCGCCGCGCCCGAGGGCCTCAAGTCGCTGACTGAGAAGGATCCTGATGTGCATATCTATACCTGCGCCATCGACGACCATCTCAACGAGGCTGCCTACATCGTTCCCGGCCTGGGCGACGCCGGCGACCGCATCTACGGCACGCTGTAATCTCTGGGCCATACCGGCTAACGTCGAAAATACGAAGAAATGGTGCGCGCGGTCGAACAAAAGACGACCGCGGGCACTCCTGTTAACGGACGTTTTGCCCTGCAGGGTTCGAGAAAAACGTATTACCGTACCTGCGGCATAAAGAAGGTCTTAAGAAAACGAACAGGTGCGTATTAACCGATGCTTTTTCGGTTGTACTTTAGCGATTGGCTCGTACAATAGTCACCAATGTTTGGCGGGAACTGTCCTGTGAGGCGATAAAAAAGGAAAGTGAGGACGCCAGTGTTTCAGATAGCCGATCTGCTCGCTATCGTTGCAGGTGCCATCGCGGGCGCGATTGCCTTCCTTCCCTTTGTCTTTACGCTCAAGCCGGTTCTTGACGATAAGCAGAATGCGGACATGCTCAAGGGTATGGTGAGTCTCGCGGTCTCGGCAATCGCGTTGCTTGTCTTTACCTTGGTTGTGTTTGTGTTGTTCGGAGAGGCATTTCGCATGTTCCTCCTGGGCGAGGCGATCGGCTTCGTGGCCTTTATGGCCGCCTGCGCGGTTCGCGTCGCCAAGGCGCTGCGAGATCCTCATGAGGTCGAAAGGTAAGTCGTGGAAATTTTTGAAAAGCTGCCTGATGAGATTAATCATCTGGTCAGCGAGTTCAGCTCCACCCCTGTCGTGGGCGATCTGAGCTGCGGCATCACGCAGTACTCGTTTTGGCTGATCGTCTCCACGATCGTGCTCCTGATCGTCCTGGCCGTGTTCAAGAAGAAGCAGACCCTGGTTCCCAAGGGCTTCTTCGTCAACGGTTTCGAGTACATCATCGAGTACGTCGAGAACGATATCGGCAAGGGTGTCGTGGGTGAGAACTGGAAGAAGCACTTCCCGTTCCTGTGCTCGCTTTTCCTGTTCATCCTGATCAATAACATGATCGGCCTGATCCCGGGAATGAAGCCCGGCACCGGCGCAATCGGCTCCACCGCCGCACTCGCCATTTTCGCCTTCGTGTACTTCATCTACTACGGATGCAAGGCTCACGGCGTGATCGGCTACATCAAGAGCCTCGCCCCGCAGGGCGTGAGCTTCCCGATGAACGTGCTCGTGTGGGTCGTCGAGCTTTTCTCGACCTTCCTGCGCCTCATCACGCTTGCCGTCCGTCTGTTCTGCAACATGTTCGCAGGACACGTGGTCATGGGCTCGTTCGCCATCATGGCGAGCATGTTCATGCAGCCGCTGCTTCAGCAGGTTTCCGCGGCCCACGCCGTCGGCGCCCTGCCTTCGCTGGCCTGGCTTGCCATCCTCATCCTGATCTATGCGATCGAGCTTGTGGTCGGCGCCATCCAGGCTTACGTCTTCACGGTCCTTACCGCCGTGTATGTCTCCGAGGCAGAGGAGGTCGCGGAGGAGGAGTAGTCTTCCGTTCGTGCCTTAAAGGTAAGGCAATTCGTTAAACCGCCGGTGCCCGTACCCATGGAGCCCGGCAGTTATAAAAAGGTTATCCTGCGTGAAATAAGACACGCACGACAAAGGAGGAATCGTGGGAGTTATCGGTTACGGTCTCGGTGTTATCGGCGCTGGTCTTGCTATCGGCCTGTCTGCTCTGGGTGCTACGGGTGCTATGGCCCGTCAGCCTGAGGTCCAGGGCCGCGTGTTCACCGTCTTCATCATGGGCTCCGCTTTCGGCGAGGCTCTGGCTCTGATCGGCTTCGTTGTCGCGCTGATCGTTAAATAGCACGGAGCGTCAAGTATGAATCTTTCATCCCAGAAGAGCGCGATCGCACTCTCCGCGTCCGCGGCCGCGCTGCTCATGCCGGTTTCCGCGTTCGCCGAGGACGGCGCCGCCGGTGCGGACATCCTCATCCCTAAGATGGCGGAGTTCATCCCGGCGCTTATCGCCTTCCTGATTATCTGGATCGTGCTGGCCAAGGTCGCCCTGCCGGGCATCATGAAAACCATGGAGGAGCGCGGCAAGAAGATCGAGGAGAGCCTCGACGAGGCCGAGAAGACCAAGCAGGAGGCTATCGCCAAGCGCGCTGAGTCCGACTCGATCGTCACCGACGCCCGTCGTCAGGCTGCCGACATCGTTCTCGAGGCCCGTAAGGACGCCGAGTCCGAGCGTGCCCGTATCATCGAGGCTGCTCACAAGGAGGCCGAGGAGATCATCGCCAAGGCCCATACGACCGTCGAGGACGAGCGCAAGTCCATCTACGCCGGTGCCGCGAGCTCCATCGCCGACCTGTCCGTTGCCGTCGCCACCAAGATCGTGGGCGAGGCACTCGAGGACGATGCCGAGCAGAAGAAGCTCATCGAGCGCTACATCCAGGAAGCAGGTAGCCTGAATGCCGACTAGCCGCTATCAGGACAAGGTGCTCGAGACCTACGCGCGTTCCCTTTTGGAAGCCGCCAAGGCCGAGAACCATGTGTTCGAGGACCTCGAGATGGTCGAGCGCCTGGCTTCTGCCAGCCCCGAGATTATCGCCGTGCTCGACACCATGTCCAAGCGCGACCAGCTCGACCTTCTTCCCAAGGTGGCAGCTGCCTTTAAGTATGTTGCCGAGGAAGACGAGGATGTAGTGGGCGTGACCGTCACCACGGCGATCCCGCTCGACGACGAGCTGCGTCAAACCATCACTAAGAAATGCGAGCAGGACTTCGGCCGCAAGGTATTCCTTATCGAGCAGGTCGACCCGTCTATCGTGGGCGGCCTGGTGCTCGAGGCCCGCGGCGAGCGTCGTGACATTTCCGTCAAGACGCAGCTGCGCATCGCGCAGGAGACCCTCGCAAACTCTGCTAATTCGTACGGAGGTGAAGCCTAATGTCCGAAACCCTCAATGCCCAGGATATCGCCAAGAAACTGCAGGAGCAGCTCACGAGCCTCTCCGCGACGGTCGATACGCATGAGGTTTCAACGGTCGACGAGGTAGGCGACGGCATCGCGCGCGTCTCCGGCCTCAAGAGCGCCATGGCAGGCGAGCTTCTGGAGTTCAAGAGCTCCGATACCGGTGAGACCGTCTTCGGCCTTGCCCAGAACCTTGACCGTGACGAGGTCGGCGCCGTTCTGTTCGGTGCCGTCGACTCCATCAAGGAAGGCGACGAGTGCCGCACCACTGGTCGCATTATGGATATCCCTGTGAGCCGCGCCATGCTCGGCCGCGTCGTCAATCCGCTCGGCCAGCCCATCGACGGCCTGGGCGACATCGTCGCCACGCACCGTCGCCCCATCGAGTTCAAGGCCCCCGGCGTTATCGACCGTACCCCGGTGTGTGAGCCGGTTCAGACCGGTCTGTTGGCCATCGACTCCATGGTGCCTATCGGCCGTGGTCAGCGTGAGCTCATCATTGGCGACCGTAAGACCGGTAAGACCGCCATCGCCATCGACGCTATCCTCAACCAGCGCGGCAAGGGCATGGTCTGCATCTATGTCGCCGTCGGCCAGAAGGCCTCCACGGTTGCCAACATCCGCGAGACCCTCGCTCAGCACGGTGCGCTCGACTACACCATCATCGTTTCGGCAACCGCTGCCGATTCCGCCCCTATGCAGTACATCGCGCCTATGGCCGGTGCCGCTATCGGCGAGTTCTTCATGTACAACGGCGAGGATGGCAAGCCCGCTAGCGAGACCAACCCCGGCGGCCACGTGCTCGTCATCTACGATGACCTGTCCAAGCAGGCTGTGGCCTACCGTCAGATGTCGCTGACGCTGCATCGTCCGCCCGGACGCGAGGCCTATCCTGGCGACATCTTCTACCTGCACTCTCGCCTGCTCGAGCGTGCAGTCAAGATGTCCAAGAAGAACGGTTACGGCTCCATGACGGCTCTGCCGATCATCGAGACCCAGGACGGCGACGTCTCGGCCTACATTCCGACCAACGTCATTTCCATTACCGATGGTCAGATCTACCTGCAGTCCGAGCTCTTCTTCCAGGGCCAGCGCCCGGCAGTCGACGTGGGCATTTCCGTGTCCCGCGTCGGTGGTGACGCGCAGACCAAGGCTATGAAGCAGGTCGCCGGCAACCTCCGTCTGGACCTCGCTTCGTACCAGGAGCTCGCCGGCTTTACGCAGTTCGGCTCCGACCTCGACGAGGCTACTCAGAAGCAGCTGACCCATGGTGCCCGCATGACCGAGCTCCTGAAGCAGCCGCGTTACAAGCCGTTTGAGGTTGGCGAGCAGATCGTTACGCTGTTCGCTGGCAACGAGGGCTTCCTGGATGACCTGGAGATCGCCGACGTGCTGCCTTTCCGTGCCGAGCTCATCGAGTACATGGACAATGGCTTTGGTTCGCTGCTCGACAAGGTTCGCGCCAAGAAGATCGATGATGACACCAAGGCTGAGCTCTTGCGCGTCATCGGCGACTTCAAGCAGCAGTTCATGGCCAAGCACCATTCGGATGTTTCTGGATCAGAGGAGAACTAAGCCCCATGGCCAACCTTCGCGACATTAAGAAGCGAATCTCCTCGGTTACCACGACCAAGCAGATCACGCGCACGATGGAGATGGTCTCTACGGCCAAGATTCGTCGTGCCCTCGATCGCTCCAAGCAGGCCGAGCCCTATAAGGAGGCGCTGACCGACGTCATGTTGACGGTCGCCGGCGACGCCTCCTGTTCGGGCACCGATCCCATGCTGCAGAAGCATGAGAGCGTCAAGCATGGCCTGATTGTCGTTATTGCCTCGGACCGCGGCCTTGCCGGCGGTTTCAATACGACGGTGGAGCGCACGGCCGAAAAGCTCGCCGCTTCTTGGGCGAACGACGGCATCGAATGCGAGATTATCGCGTGCGGGCGTAAGCCGGCCACGTATTTCCGTGACCGCGCAAACGTTGTCATGCACTTTGAGGGCAACTCCTCTGAGCCCGATTTCAATCAGGCCCGCATGATTTCCTCTCATATCTGCGATGCGTATCGTGCCGGTGAGCTTGACCGTGTCGAGCTTGTCTACCACCACGCCAAGAACCGCGTGGATCAGGAGCTTCGCGTCGAGCATCTGTTGCCGCTCGACCCCGAGATGATCGCTATGGCCCACGGTCCGCGTAAGAACGAGACCGACGCCCCTAAGCGCATCTCGTCCACGTTCGAGTTCGTGCCCTCTCCTGAGCATGTTCTCGGCAAGCTTGTGCCGTCTTATATTCTGACGGTCATCTACCAGGCCTTGATCGATTCGGCGGCTGCCGAGCAGGGTGCACGCCGCAAGGCCATGCACTCCGCGACGGAAAACGCCACCGCGATCATCTCGACCCTTACCCGCACGTATAGTCGCGTGCGCCAGGCTTCGATCACGACCGAGATTAACGAGATCGTCGGCGGAGCCTCAGCATTGGAGGAACAGTAATGGCTAATAACACCGTAAAGCTTGCGGTCGAGGAAGCCACCAAGAAGACGACTGCCGGTGATGGTCGCATCGTGCGAATCATCGGTCCTGTCGTCGACGTCAAGTTTGACGGTGCGGTGCCCCCGATCTACAACGCGCTCACGGTCGAGGCCGAGACCCCGATCGGTCATCTGAGCACGATCCTCGAGGTCGAGAGCCAGCTTCCGGGCGGCGTCGTCCGCACGGTCGCCATGTCCTCGACCGACGGCCTGCAGCGCGGCCTCATCGCCACCGATACCGGTGAGCCCATGAAAATGCCCGTTGGCCCCAAGACGCTCGGCCGTATTTGGAACGTCATGGGCAAGCCCGTCGACGGTAAGCCCATGCCCGAGGTGGAGGAGTTCTACCCCATCCACCATGCAGCGCCCCGTTTCGACGAGCTCACCACCAAGACCGAGATCTTCGAGACCGGCATCAAGGCCGTCGACCTGCTCGAGCCCTACATCCGCGGCGGCAAGACAGGTCTGTTCGGTGGCGCCGGCGTCGGCAAGACCGTTCTGATTCAGGAGCTCATCAACAACCTCGCCCAGGAGCACGGCGGCACCTCGGTGTTCACCGGCGTCGGCGAGCGTACCCGCGAGGGCACCGACCTGTTCCTCGAGATGAGCGAGTCTGGCGTTATCGACAAGACCTGCTTGGTCTATGGTCAGATGAACGAGCCGCCCGGAGCGCGTCTGCGCATCGGTCTGGCCGGCCTTACCACCGCTGAGTACTTCCGCGATCGCGGCCAGGACGTTCTGCTGTTCATCGACAACATCTTCCGCTTCACCCAG
>CAJLLB010000058.1 GCA_905207425.1 uncultured Collinsella sp. | reverse complement strand
GAGGGCGGCGTCCTAAACCGCTAGACGAACGGGCCATATGTAGCAAATGCAATGGCTGGGATGGAGGGAGTCGAACCCCCATTGACGGAACCAGAATCCGCTGTCCTGCCATTAGACGACATCCCAATGACTGCATCGCTGCGCTCGGCTGTGCCTTTGCGCAAGAAAGAAATATACGGGAAGTCTCGCCGTGACGCAAGCCCCAATTTTGACTTTTTTGAAATTCAGTCAAATTGGCCTAATTTAGTCCAACCCGTGAAGGACCTGTGAAGCCGACCGCTGTACACGAAGGGCAAAACACCGCGAGCGGTAGCCGTCAACCGTTGGCAGATTCTACCGCGAAAACGATAGCACCAGGCAACACAATCGAAGTATCAATGATCGCGTAGATATCGAGGTACCATGGACGAAGAGCTTGATTACCTATGGGAGACCCTGGGCCTCGAGATCACTGCCGACCTTTGGCCCGAACGGGACAAAATCCATCCCACACTGCGCCCCGCCATTACTGTGGTGCAGGCAAAATACCGCCGTGCATCCTTTTTGATCATGCGGATGTCATGGCACGCGGGACTCCCCGACCTTAAGCGAATCCAGGCAAGCCTCGTCGAGTTGTCCGGTATGCCGACCGTCATATCCGAGGCGCACCTGGAGCAGCGCCAGCGCGAGCGACTGCAACAGCAGCGGATTCCCTTTATCTGCCCCGGCGTTCAGGCATATCTGCCCTTTATGGACGAGGAGTACTGGAGCGGCAAGCCCAACAAACACGTAAAGGTCTACGATCCGCACGAATGGGCACAGCTGGCGGACTGACTGGGGCAGGCCCGCCGGCGGAAAGTGCGTCCCAGATTTCAAGCTCAAACTGGTCCCCACTTTCCCGTCGAGCCCTCAACCGGAAACCGTGTCCCACAATCGAAGCTCAGAATGGGACGTGCTTTCCGCAACCGGCCACTTTGGGAAAGCGCATCCCATTCTGGAAGCGAATTCCGGGTCGCACTTTCCGCAGCCGCTACAGCAACGCCTCGGCCCAAGCCGCTTCCCTAAAGCCGGGAATCGCAAAGTCGTCGCCCACCAGCAGCGGACGCTTGACCAGCATGCCGTCGGTCGCCAGCAGCTCGTAGCACTCCCGATCCGTCATGCCCGCATCCAGACGCGCCTTCAGGCCCAGCTCTCGATATTTCATGCCCGACGAATTAAAGAAGCGCCGCACCGGCAGCCCCGAACGAGCAATCCAGGTCGCAAGCTCATCAGCCGTGGGATTGTCCAAAACGATATCGCGATCGATATACTCTACCCCATGTTCGTCCAGCCATGCCTTGGCCTTCTTACAGGTCGAGCACTTGGGATATTCAACAAACAGTACAGTCATGGGAATCCTCCGAATATAGATCGGCCAACGCAGGCACACGCCACACGAGGCGCCTTCGTATGATGGGCCAATTGTAGCCCGCGGGTCACACGTTAAACGAACCGTACCCCGAATCCGCGCTTGATAAACGGCAGCAGTTCCATTGCCTCGGGCGTGATATGGCCCGCAACGTTCATGCGCTCGTCACCGGGAAGATCGACCCGCGCAATCTCAAGCTCGCCTTCGTAGCGCCCATATCCGCTATTGCTCACAGCGATCGACCCCGCCTTTCGCGGCAGGCCGGCTCCGGCATCCGTCGGCACGGAATCCGGCTTAAGCTTCGTACGTGACTCCTGAGACCTAAAGATGAGGACACTCGAGTCGGGCCGGTCGTGATGAATCTGCCCGCGCACATAGGCATAACTGAGCTCAAGCTCGCATTGCAGGTCCACGTATCCGGCGGAAACTTGAGCAAACTGCGCCCAGCCCGCATCGGAAAGATCGGGGTCGCCGACCAACACAATGTCGCAATCGGCGCCATGTGCAAGCTCAAGCATATTGAGGGCAACCTTTGACGCGCGACCGCGCTGCGCCTCGACCGTCGGCAGTCCCTCGAATACCGGCCCGCGAACGTTAGCATCACCCGGCACAAAAGCCATGATTTCGAATCCAAGCGCCGCAAGACGAAGATTCACCCGAGCAATGTCCTCCAGAGCTAAACCGGTATAAGGCTTGGGGTAAAAATTGTGGCAGGCGGCAAAACGAGTCACATCGGCACCGGCCTCACGCCACGATGCGATTTCATCAGAACTCACCGTCGATGCATTGACCACAATGTGAAATACACCGGACAGCTCCGCGACCCGCTGGGCGCTAAAGCCATAGTCCAAACGAAGGTATTCCAACCCCAGATCGCGCAGGTCCTCGATGCGCTCAAGCCCGAGCAAATCGCACGTGCGAGGCCCCACATCGGCAATGAGCGCAATGCCGCGGGCGGAAAGCAGCGACAGCACATGACGGACCTTATCGGCATACGCCGCTCCCCCATCCTCGGGAATATGCAGCGAGGTGAACGCATAGCGCGCACCCGCCGCGGCACCATGTTCAATCGTCCGCTCAATATCCTGCAGAGGGCTGGAAAGATAAATCGAAATACCCGTTTTCACGCTTCAACGCTCCTTTAAAAAAGGCCGGCGGAGCAGCTAGCCCCGCCGGCACAACCATAACATCAAGAAATCTGCCGCGCGCCGCGAACCCCGAGCAACACGGCTCGCGATATCAAACTACTCGCCAAAGAACTCGTTGATCTTCTGCTCGTCGACGCCAAAGAACCACGTCAGGACAAAGCCGGCGGCATAGGCAAGCAGCATAGCGGCAACGTAGCCGAGCTGCTGGCCAGGAACGACGATCAGCAGGCCAAACAGACCGGAAACGCCCTGAGAAACCGTGCCGATGTGAAGCAGCGCCGCGAGCGCGCCGCCAAATCCGGCACCCAGGCAGGCCGTCACAAACGGACGAACGAGCGGCAGCGTAACAGCATACATCAGAGGCTCGCCCACACCCAGGATTCCAACGGGAATGGACTCTGCGACGTACTTCTTGAGCTTGGCGTTCTTGGTCTTAAAGTACAGCGCCAAACCGGCACCGACCTGGCCGCCGCCAGCCATCATAAGGATGGGAAGCAGGTAATTGATACCCTTGGTAGCGCCGTCGGGATCGTTGAGCATAGCGTGGATCGGCGTGAGCGCCTGATGCAGGCCGACGGAAACCAGCGGCAAGAAGCCTGCCGACAGGATATAGCCGCCCAGGACGCCCAGCTTCTCGAAGATAAAGGTCAAAACGCTAAAGATGGCAGTCGTCAGCCATGCGCCAACCGGCTGGATGACGAGCATCAGAGCAAAGGCGCCGATGATGAGCACCAGCAGCGGAGACAAGAACGTGTCGAGTGCGTTGGGCATAACCTTGCGAATCTGACGCTCCATCCAGGCAAAAAATGCGCCAGCGATGAGAGCCGCGATCATGCCGCCCGCTGCGGGGTTGTACTGCGCACTGGTGAGCGGCAGCAGAATGGCAGTGGCAGGATCAGCCGCGCCAGGCGCAAGCAGGGGCATGGCACTGTTGGCGATACACATCATGCCGGCGATGCCGCCCAGCGCAGCGGAGCCACCAAACTCACGTGCCGCGTTATAGCCCACCAAGATGGGCAGATAGGCAAACAGGGCCCAGCCCATGGAACGAATGCCCTGGTACCACCACTCGCCTGCAAGCGCGCCTGCCGTCGAGACGTTAATGACGTTGCAGATACCGTTGATGAGGCCAGCCGCAATGATGCCGGGAAGCAGGGCGACGAAGACATTGGAAATCTTCTTGAGGAAGGCCTGAACCGGCTTAGACTCGTACTTGGCCTTCTGCGCGGCCTTGTTTGTGGCCGCAGCGTCAACCACGCTCTCGTCGGCAACGCCTTTCGCAAGGCCAGTGAGCTTGGAGAACTCCTCGAGCACCTTATTCACCTTGCCCGGACCCAGCACGATCTGCATCGTGTCGTCCTCGACCAGGCCCATCACGCCGTCGAGTGCCTTAATGCCCTCCGTGTCGACGTTGCCCGCGTCTTTGACGGTCACGCGCAGGCGCGTCATGCACGCCGCGTTTGCCAGCACGTTGTCTTTACCGCCCAAAAGGTCCAGCAGCTTTTGAGCCAGCTCTTTGTTCGTCATAACTCCTCCTTGTATTGGGTATCTCGTCTGGATGTCATATCAGCTCACGCCGCGCACCTATTGGGCGTCGGCATTGCTCTTCTCATGGCCACTCACCGCAGCACGGACATGGCCTCGCGCCCGCTCAAGAGCTACCGTAGCCTGCTCGGCATCGCGGTCCAACAGTACCGAGACAATAGCGGTTTTTACATGGCCGCCGGCATCTGCAAGCGCCTGAACGGCGCGCTCGCGCGTGCAGCCGGTCGCCTCCATCACGATGTTCTGGCCGCGCACCACCAACTTCTCGTTCGTCTGCTGCACATCGACCATCAGGTTTTGGTATACCTTGCCGATCTTGACCATGGCACCGGTCGAAATCATGTTGAGAATGAGCTTTTGAACCGTTCCCGCCTTGAGCCTCGTTGAGCCGGTCAGCACCTCGGGACCGGGCACGGGCTCAATGGCAAGATCTGCGCTCTCCCCGATCTTCGACCCTTGGTTGCAGGCAATTGCAATGGTCTTGCACCCAGTTGCCTTGGCGTACGCAAGGCCGCCCACCACATAAGGAGTACGGCCGCTTGCCGCCAGGCCAACGACAAGATCCTTGTCCGAGAGTCCACGCTCTCGCAGGTCGTTCGCGCCAAGCTCATCGCTGTCTTCGGCACCTTCGACAGCCTTGATAAACGCCGTCTCGCCTCCGGCAATGAGCCCGACAATCAGATCGGGTGACACGCCAAACGTGGGCGGACACTCCGAAGCGTCGAGTACGCCCAGACGACCGCTGGTGCCTGCGCCCATGTAAAAGACGCGCCCGCCGCGCTCGAGTGCCTCAGCAGCCCAGTCGATTGCTGTGGCAACCTGGGGCAACACTTTCGTGACCGACTGGACGGCACGAAGATCCTCATCGTTCATCGTCGTGACGATTTGCAGCGATGTCATCGTATCGAGGTCCATTGACCTTTGATTACGCTGTTCGGTCGTGAATTTTGTTAAATCGAGCATTTCATTCACCTCATCTTTCCTGTTTCTCGATGTAGTTTTGCTTAATGACATGCGTCGCCCGTTCGTAGTCGCTGGCAACGTAAGCAGCGTAAAGGGCATCGACAACCATAAGCTGGGCCATACGCGAAGCCATGGCACCGCTGCGGACCAAGGGTTCACTCGCAGCAACGCCGAGCACGGCATCGGCCATGGTGGCAAGCTTGGATGATCCATCTACTTTGGTAACGGCCACAACGGGACAGTTGTGACGTTGAGCCTCGGCGGTGCAGTCCAGCACCTCTTGCGTCAAGCCCGAGTAGCTAAAGGCGATTGCCATATCGCCCTCATGCATGTTCTTGGCACATAAGAGCTGATCATGCCAGTCGTCGTACAGATGGCACTCTTTGTCGACACGCATGAGCTTTTGCGCCAGGTCGTGCGCGACCAAACGAGAGGCACCAATACCGAACAGATTGACCGCGCGTGCCCGCTTAAGACGGGCCGCGCATCGCTCCAAGACGGTGTAATCGAGCGTTCGCGCCGTCGCCTCGATCGTGCGCACGTTGCTTTTCATCACCTTCCCCACGATACGTTCGACGCTGTCATCCATGGAGATGTCCTCGAGGGCTACGTCTTTCTTGTCACCTAAGAGCGCCAGCTCGGCAATCAGTTCGCGCTGGAACTCCTTGTAGCCCGCAAAACCCAAACGCTTGCAAAAGCGCAAAATGCTCGAGGGCGAGGAGAACGTGACATCGGCAAGACCGCGGACGGACAGCCCGACCACCTCGTGCGGATGAGCGCTTACATATGCGATGACATTGCGTTCCGCCGGGCTCGCGCTAAGCTCACGCTCGCGAAGCCGCAAAAGCAATCCGTTTGCCATCTCAAACACCTCCGTTGAGAAGAATTAAAGACCAACGAACGATTCGTACCGGATACAAACAGCTTTTGCGGTACATTGTGCCGCATCGTGGCGCACAAAGGGCGAGCGTTCTACCGCTCGCCCCTCAAATCCGACCGCTCGGAAATACGCGCGACACAAAATAATTCAACGAGGCCGCATTATCAGAAACGGGTTTGTTACCGGCTAGCGCCTCGCATGAGCGCCGATCGGCCGAGTCGCATGGCGCACCAACGCCGCTGCCAGCAATACCAACAGCATGGCGGTGACATAGCCCGCAGCATCGAATCCTAAATCGATAACGTCGAAATGCCTGCCGGGAACAAAGATCTTATGTACCTGATCGCCAACGGAGCAGGCGGCGCAAAAGAGCAATACGGGCACGCAACGGGAGCATACGCTCCACGGACGCCTGGAAAAGCAAACCACGACCACGGAGGCGAACAATCCGACGAAGAAAAACTCTACGGTATGGGCAACGCGACGGACGTTCGTGCCCACCCACATGCGAATGGAAGCAAGTCGGCCAGACCGGACATTCGAGGCAGCCGAATCGGTGCCCCCGGTCATTCCGTTCTCCGCCTGAGCTTCACCCGTGGCATCGACAGCCTGAACGCCCGTAGCCTGGCCCTCCACCACACGCGCGGTAGACTCGCTCAGCAACGACGTCTCCACCGCATTTTGCTCCGTCAGCACCCAGATGCCCGCCAGCGTTGCAACGAACAGAACAATTGCGGTCCATCCGATTATTTGTTTTACGCGCGCCAAGGGCCAACCTCCTTTTTTGAATATCAGCGAGTGTAGCCCCAAATGGCATCGTCACCGTATCAAAATTTGAATCGCAACAGGAAGCGACAAAGCGACGCAAACCCCTACCCCGCCTCGCGCATCCAGCGATCGAACGTCCCCACGCACACGCCTAGGCACTTTGCTGCCTGGCTGCGGGTAATATCGCCTGCCTCATAGCTATCGCGCACCAGCTCAAACTGAGGAGGGCACGGCTTGCGAGGTCGACCGAAACGAACCCCTCGCGCCCGCGCCGCTGCAATTCCCTCCGCCTGGCGCCGATGGATATTCTCGCGCTCCACCTGCGCCACGTAGCTCAGCAGTTGCAGCACAATATCGGCAATCAGGGTGTTGGTCACATCCGGCGCGCCGCTGGCCCTAGCGCGCGTGTCAAGCAATGGCATGTCCAACACCACAATGGCAACCCCGAGCTCCTTGGTAATGCGTCGCCATTCCTCAAGAATCTCGGAGTAATTACGACCAAGTCGGTCGATAGAAAGCACCACCAGCACGTCCCCGTCTCCCAGGACGTGCAACAGCTCGCGATAATGCGGTCGATCGAAGTCCTTGCCGCTCGCATGGTCGGCATAAATATTCGCTGAGCCCACGCCATAGGCGCCCAGCGCATCCAGCTGCCGATTCAGATTCTGATCGCGCGAACTCACCCGCGCATACCCGTACACCGTCGCCATCTCATCCCCGCTTTCTTGTAAACCTGCCAAAAGGGACAGGTTTATTTTGGTAGGTTTTACCTCTCAAATAGCAGGTAAGCGGGCGGCCGAGCAGACGACAAGGTAGTCACGATTCAAATGCGAAGGGCGGTCCCGAAAGACCGCCCTCCGCTCTCTCGCCACGAGTCGGGATTTAGCTAATGGATAAGCTTAAAGTCCAAGTGTCCACGCGTGGTATTGACGCGCGAGACCTCGATAATCACGCGCTGGCCCAGTTCATAGCGAGTCCCCGTGTCGGCGCCCGTCAGCGTAAGCGCGTCCTCGTCGAACTCGAGCCACTCGTTGCCCAGGCTCTTAATTGAAACCAGGCCCTCGACCTGTGTTAGGTCCAAGCGCACAAAGAGGCCCATGCTGCTAACCCACGAGACGGTTCCGGCATAGCGCTCACCCAGACGGTCCTCATAGTACTGGGCAATCTTGATCTTTTGCGTCGCATGGCTGGCGGCATCTGCCGCGCGCTCGGCATCGCTACATGCGCGGCAGATCTGCGGCAGAATGCGCGGCAGCGACTCGCGCCCCTTGCCGATCAGCCGCGGCGTACGGACCAAGGCGTCCTTGCCGCCGAGCTGCTCATAGGCCAACTGCAGTTTGAGCACGCGGTGCACCACCAGATCGGGGTAGCGACGGATGGGACTCGTAAAGTGACAGTAGCACGGCGCGGCGAGCGCAAAGTGGCCCTCGTTGCGCGGCTTGTACAGCGCGCGCTGCATGCTGCGCAGAAGCAGCGTGTTGACGAGCGGTGCGTTGGCCGTACCGGCGGCAGCATCAACTGCAGCCTGCAGCTCATCGGGGCTCCCCAGGGCAATACCGGCAGCACGGCGATCGTCGATGATGCCTAGCTGCGCCAGCGCAACGGCGGCACCGTGCAGGCTATCGGGGCTCGGATCCTCATGCACGCGATAGCAGGCCTCGATATCACGGTCTGCCAGCCACTCTGCAACGCACTCGTTGGCGAGCAGCATGGCTTCCTCGATAAGCGACGTGGCACACGAACGCTCACGCGCCACAATCTGCACGGGCACTCCGTCCTCATCCAATAGAGCACGAATCTCGGCCGTGTCAAAATCGACCGAGCCGCGGGCGCGACGGATACGACGGCGAAGTTCGGCGAGTTCGTTGGCGGCGACAAGGAAATCGCAGAGGTCGACGTTGTAGCCGCGGGCGACCTCCTCGCACGCAAGACCGCGCTCAAGCGCTTCCTCGCGCGAGGTCTCGGCAGCCGCAACATCCTCGGCTGCACCCTCCAGCACCGAATACTCAACCGCGCCGGCACGCACCAGCAGCGCCTCGGCGCCGTCATAGTCCATACGCACACGCGAGCGAATCACGCTGGGGTACGGATCGTAATGCCGCACGCGACCCTGTGCATCGAGCTCAATGTCAACGGTAAACGCAAGACGGTCCTCGTCAGGGCGAAGCGAGCACAGGTCACAGGACAGGCGTTCGGGCAGCATGGGAAGCACGCGATCGGCCAGATACACCGATGTCGTACGATGGCGAGCCTCAAGATCGATATGCCCGTCCCAAGCCACATAGTGTGAAACGTCGGCGATATGCACACCCAGCTTGTAGCCACCCTCGGGCGTGCGCTCCAGCGAAATGGCGTCGTCAAAGTCGCGCGCGTCGACTGGGTCGATCGTGATGACAAAGCGGTCGCGCAGATCGCGGCGGAGCGGGTCCTTAAGCGCCGCGGACACATCGAGCGAAAGCCCCTCGGCCTCGTCCAGCGCGGCCTCGGGATAGCTATCGGTATAGCCGTAACGCGCCATCACATATTGAACGCCCAAATCGGGCGCGTCATCTCCGCCAATGCGGCGCTCGATCGTCACGGTACCCGATTCCAGGCGCGTCGGGTAGGTCAAAATGCGCGCGACAACAGCGTCACCCGGGTGGACACCCAGACGATCCGCCGAGGTATCCTCGGGCAGAATGAAGAAGTCGGCCTTCAGACGCGAATCGAGCGGCTCGATCACACCGAGCGGACCGGCGGTCTGGTACGTGCCCACCACGCTTATGGCTGCACGCTCAACCACGCTTTCGATCACGGCGCGCCGCTCACCGTGCGGGCTGTTCTTAATGCTCACGGCAACGGTATCGCCATCCATGATCTCGCGCTTACCGCGGCCCATGACCTTGTAGTCGCCGTTTTCGGTTACAACGTAGGCGCTATGCTCATGGAGCTGCACGCGCCCGGTCAGGCTCGGACGGCGTTCGCTGCGCACCGGCCCGCGCTGATTGCGAGCTCCACGCTTATGCTTGTTATTGCGCCCCATGGCGCCTCCTAACTATCGATTGCGAACTCCAAAGAGTCTACCCAAATGATTCGCTTTCCTGCCGTCCCCTAGGGATCAAAAAACGGGCCGCCCCATAAGAGACGACCCGTTGGAAGGGATGAATTCCAAGCATGCCTACACGCGCAGGTAGCGGCGCATGGCGATGGCAGAACCAAAGAGACCGATAATCACACCGACCAGAATCAGCGCAGCATAGGTCACCAGGTAGTACTGCATCGGCAGGGGAAACGACATCCAGCCGATGCTCTCCTGCAGACGCGGAATCATCAGATTGCGCAGCAGCTCCAGAACGCCGATGGAAAGCAGCGAGCCCAAAATGGCCTGCAGCACGCCCTCGGTGATAAACGGGCCACGAATGAAGCCGTTGCTGGCGCCGACCAGACGCATAATCGCAATCTCACGACGACGCGCCGTGATGGACAGGCGAATCGTGTTGTTGATGAAGATGAATGCGATAAAGGTCAGAAGACCAACGAGCACCACGGCGGCGATGCGGATGTAGTTGGTCACCTGGAACAGGCGGCTCACTTCCTCCTGGCCGTACAGCACGCTCGCGTTGACGTCGCCGTCATCCGCGATCTTCTGGAAATCGGCATCCTTCTTGAGCTTCTTTGCCGTGCTCTCGACCTTGGACGGATCGTCCATCTCAATAGCGAAGGAAGCCGGCAGCGGGTTCTGGCCATCGAGCGCGCTCATGGTGGCGTCGGCGTTGCCCGACATCTTGCTCGTATACTCGGCCAGCGCGTCGTCCTTGTCCTTATAGGTCACGGACTTGACGTTATTCCACGTCTTAAGCTCGGCCTCAAAAGCCTGAACATCGGCCTGATCGGCGTCATCACTAATGAACGCGTTGATGACAACCTGATCCTCGACGGTGCCGATCACGGAGTTCAGCATCGCAGAGCCCATGATGAACAGGCCGATGATAAACAGCGAAAGGAAGATCGTGATGACGGCGCCGAGCGAGGTAGTCCAGTTACGGAAGAAGTGGCTGATTGCCTCTTTGAAGGAGTAGCCCACGTTAGTTGGTGCCATAGTTGCCGTAACCTCCCCTCTCCTGGTCGCGGATGACGTGGCCGCCCTCGAGGGCGATCACGCGGCGGTGCATGCTATCGACCATCTCGCGGTCGTGCGTGGCGACGATCACGGTGGTGCCGGTGCGGTTAATACGCTCAAGCAGCTTCATGATGCCCAGCGAGATCGCCGGGTCGAGGTTGCCCGTGGGCTCGTCGCAGATCAGCAGCGGCGGACGGTTGACCATAGCACGGGCGACGGCAACGCGCTGCTGCTCGCCACCGGAAAGCTGGTCGGGCAGCGAGTCCATCTGATCGGCCAGACCGACCAGGCGCAGCACCTCGGGCACCTGGCTGCGAATGACGCCCTTGGGCTTGCCGATGCACTGCAGGGCAAACGCCACGTTTTCGTAGGCGGTCTTTTGCGGCAGAAGCTTAAAGTCCTGGAACACGGCGCCAATCTGGCGGCGCAGGAACGGAACCTTGCGGTTCTTGATCTTCATGAGGTCCTGACCGGCAACCAGGATGCGGCCGCTCGTCGGCTTGACGTCGCGGTTGAGCGTCGACAGCAGCGTGGTCTTACCCGAGCCGGAGTGACCGACCAGGAAGACGAACTCGCCCGGATAGATCTCGATGTTGATGTCGTCGAGTGCAGGCTTGTTGGGCTGTGCCGGATAGATCTTGGTGACATGCTCCATAAGGATGACGGGCTCGACACCGGCCTGCTTGGCCATCTTCTTGCGGCTGGCCTGCGGATCGATGGGCGCAAACACCGACGTAAAATCGGGGTTGTTGAGCGCGTTATCGAGGCTTGCGACCTCGGCTGCCTGATCGCTCTCGACCACCGGGGCAGCAGGCTGCGTGGGGTCGGGAATAGCGGCAAAGAGACCGGACTGCGCAGGCTGAGGAGCCGGCGTCGCAGGGGCCAAGGGGTCGGGAATGCCGGCCATGGTAGGCTGCGGCGTGGCGGCACCAGCCTGAGGCTGCTCCACGCGAGCGGTCACGGCCTGAACGGGCTCAAAACCCGCCGTGCCGGAAAGCGCGACATCGCTGGTTGGATTGTAGGCAAAGGGATCGGATGCCGGCTGTGCCTGATCTGCCGGCTGAGCGGGGGCCTGAGCAACAGGCTGGCCCTCTGAATCCGGAGTGGCGAAACGACTGCCCTGGACGCCTGCCTGCGTCTTGGGGGCATCATCGCCCGCACCGGAGGTACGGAAGTGGTTACCCACTGGTGCTCCTTATCGTCGTGCGTTTAAACTACATGAGCGCTTAGTATTTTAGCAGCATTAGCTTTGCTGCACATAAGAAGCATGGCCGTGTTTGGGTCCCTCCGGCCGGACACAGGGTTACTTTCCAAATCGTCCTCGGACATGTCAGGACCCCGCCGTGCGCTTCGCGCGGCGGGGTCCTTCCGTCCTGCGGAAAGATTTGGGAGGTAAGCCCTGGGGCCTCCTGCGGTAACTAGGGAGGCCGAGGTAGTGTCGAGAAAGTTGGTGTAGAGCCCGATCCGAAGCG